>DBCW01000075.1 GCA_002293265.1 Eggerthellales bacterium UBA948 | reverse complement strand
AACATGGATTTTTTTGAAAACTATGAATTGCAGCATTAAAACGTAGACGGAGGGTATCTTATGCCGGGATTTTCAGGCAGGGAACATTTAGCCGTAATCAAAGTTGTCGGAGTAGGCGGCGGCGGAACAAACGCTGTTAATAGAATGGTCGAAGCGGGGATTAAAGGCGTTGAGTTCATCGCCGTTAACACTGACCGCCAAGCTCTTCTAATGTCCGATGCTGATATAACGGTACATATTGGCGAAGACCTTACCAGAGGTCTTGGCGCCGGTGCCAATCCTGAGATTGGTGCACAAGCGGCAGAAGAAAACCGCAATGAGATCCGTGAAGCACTAGCCGGTGCCGACATGGTCTTTGTCACTGCGGGNNGGCGGCGGAACAGGAACAGGTGCGGCTCCGATAGTTGCAGAGATTGCAAAAGAGGAGATCGGTGCCCTTACAGTAGGCGTTGTAACAAAACCTTTTGGTTTTGAGGGGCGCAAACGTCGCATGCAAGCCGAAGACGGAATCTCACTTCTGGGAGATCAAGTGGACACCCTTATCGTTATTCCTAACGACCGTCTGCTACAGATCGTGGAAAAGAAAACCTCGATGCTTGATGCGTTTAGGATCGCTGATGACGTGTTGCGTCAAGGCATTCAAGGTATCACCGATCTGATCACTANNCTTTGCCGATGTACGCACTGTTATGAAGAGCGCCGGTTCGGCTATGATGGGTATTGGTATTGCTTCCGGCGAAAGCCGTGCTATTGAAGCTGCAACCGCAGCTATATCCAGCAAGCTTTTGGATGCTTCAATAACAGGTGCGAACCGTATTTTGGTATCAGTTGCCGGTGCATCCGATATGGGTCTCATAGAGGTCTCAGAAGCCGCAGATGCTGTAACTGAAGCAGCAGACAAGGATGCCATCATCATCTTTGGTTCTGTCATCGATGATACGCTTGATGATCAGGTTCGCGTAACGGTAATTGCGACCGGATTTAACGACCATAATACTCAAGGTACACTAGACTTTGGCACGATGCCAACGGCTGCTGAACTTGACGACAGACGACACGATGATTACAGAGTGCAAGAGGAAACTTTTACACCGGAACCCATAACTACACCAAGACCGACGCAGGGTGGGAGCGTGCTTGACGACGACTATATCCCCGACTTCCTGAAACGTGGTTTTTAACAAGGATTGATTGCTCGAATTAAAAGAAACGTAGAGGCTATAAGAGCCGATATCGATGCGGCCTGCTCAAAAGCAGGTCGCAGTTTATCTGATGTTACTCTTGTGGCGGTAAGCAAGACTGTTGGGCTTGATGAGGTAAAGGCAGCAGTTGCTGCAAACGTGCATGATTTTGGTGAGAACCGCACATCGCTTTTTATGGAAAAGCATGCCGCTTTTCCGCGTGAAAACTGGCACTTTATCGGCAGTATCCAAACTAACAAGATAAAAGACTTTGTCGGCAAGGCAGATTTGGTGCATTCTGTGGCATCGGATAGAGCACTTGACGCAATTTCTAAACGTGCATGCACTCTTGACGTAACTCAAAAGTTGCTCATAGAGGTAAACACATCAAGAGAAGCAAGTAAGGATGGCATACAAGGCAGTGAGCTTAACCGCATTTTAGAAAAAGCTTGTGAACTAAAGGGAATAAAAGTTGTGGGGCTAATGACCATGGCAGCTCCTGGAGATATATTAGAAGCGCAAAAATGTTTTGCTTATTTAAGAGAATTAAGGGATAGACACGCAGGACAATACGGCGCAACAGGCATAATTGAATTGACAGAGCTTTCGATGGGGATGTCAGATGATTTTGGCAAAGCAGTTGAGGAAGGTGCTACAATAGTACGTATAGGTAGGAGTGTTTGGCATTAGTTTGCAATCCTGCCGACCGGTGACCAAACATCTTTAGAAACGCAGCAGAACCGGCATTAATCGTTTATGGAGTGACAAATGGGTTTTTTAGATAATGTTAGAGACCGCTTAAACGGCGGTAGGTCTGACAGCAAGCGTAGTCGTAACCGCAATTATGATGATCATGATGGCGAGTATTATGATGATGCTGCTTACGATGACAGAGAAATGTATGATTCAAGATATGGCGACGACTACCGTGACGAATATGAAGACAGTAGTTATGAGAGATCAACATCTATGAACCGCTTTGGCGTAGATCGTGCTGATTATTACAACGACAATCATACGCCGCTAATCTCTCAATCTGATGTAAGGGCGCAACAAATACCGGTCAACCCGGCGTCAGGGCGTGTACGAGAGCGTTCAGCAGGCAATGGCAGTGCGTACAGTTCTTCGGTCAGGGGTACCTCTGTGCGCTCCGGAGTACCACGGACTGCGTCCATACTTCAGTCTTCGCAAGGCGATGAGCTGGCTTTTAAAGACGGTCTTGCCAGAACCGAGAGTTCATTTTCTCAATTGCAAGAGCAGCGTCTACGCATGGAAACTACCGGCAAGATAGAGAGTATGGATAACTATAGAAGTCAGGCAGCAGGTACACAAAGTTCATCAGCTATGACCGGCATAGATCAAAGCGCCCTTGCAGCCCCTATAAGTCTGCAAGATCGTATCTCGACCGGCCAGGTTCATCAGCGTGTACATCGCCGCATTGAGCAGATATCGCCATCTACATACGCAGAAGCAGAGCAGGTTTCTTCTGAACTTAAACAAGGCATTGTTGTGGTCTTGGATCTTAGAAGTACCAGACCTGAGCTTGCAAAGAGAATACTCGATTTTTCATTTGGTGTAGTAAGTGCGCTCGACGGACAAGTTGAACGGCATGTCGACAGGGTTTACATATTCACACGTAACGGTGCTTTATCAGAAAGTGAGCGAGCACAGGTTCGTATATAAAGGTAGAATAATGCCAGATGTATTTTGCACGTATCCATTGAGGAAGGCATATTTTGGATAGCATAGCTTCAAGGTTGGGAAAGATCGCCATTATCGGTGGCGGTAAAATGGGGGAGGCCATCTTATCGGGATTGGTAAACGGTGCAATGTTTGACCCGGAGTCGATCGTTGTGGCTGAACCAAACGAAGAGGTAAGGCAAAGGCTTAGTGAGACATACAATATCGAATGCGTGGAGTGCGGAGATGAGATTTCGCATCCAAAAACAGTGATACTTGCAGTGAAGCCACAGGTGTTGCGCGATGTTTGCGAAGGGCTGGTTGCATGTACAAGCTTTGATCCTCAGCGGATTATTTCTATAGCTGCAGGAATCACAACTTCTACGTTACGCTCGATATTTACTGATGCCTGTGTAATCAGAGTGATGCCAAACGCACCACTCATGGTAGGTGCCGGCATGAGTGCTGTGTGTGTTGGCGAAGAGACTCCATTTTCGGAAGGTGAGCTGACAAAGGAGCTCTTCTCATTGATGGGTAAAGCCACGATAATTGATGAGTCTCAGATTAATGCTGCTACAGCAATATCAGGTTCAGGTCCGGCGTACTTTGCTCTTTTTGTTGAGGAATTAACAAAAGCCGGACAAGAGGTGGGATTAAGCGCAGAAGTTGCTCAGGTTCTTGCTGAACAAACTCTCTATGGTAGTGCTCGCCAACTTGAATTGACAGATATGAATGCAACAGATTTACGTCTTGCGGTTACCAGCCCAAATGGAACAACGCAGGCGGCTTTAGAAAGTTTTACTGCAAGGGGATTTGGTGATGTGGTGTCAGCTGCTGTAAGAGCCGCTGTCAACAGAGCGGAGGAGTTAGCGTAATGCCCGGGTTTTCAATTGCATCTATTCTAATCAGTGTAGTTAATCTTTATGTGCTAATCATCATCGCATGGACGATATTGTCTTGGTTTAACAAAGGTAGAGGTGTGGTGAGTGATATCCATCAAGCCTTAGACAAAATATGTAGTCCTTATGTAGATCTGTTTCGAAAATTCATTCCTACTGCCGGTGGATTGGACTTCTCACCGTTTATTGCGATCATTGTCTTGCAATTGGCTGCCAGATTGGTCGCCGGATTTATTGCATTTTAGGATGGCTTTGTACGAGAGATAAACAAGTAGTGGCAATAGGTAAGTAAGTATTATGCAAAAGGGTTTTGGGGATCAGTTTTTCTGTTTATATCGATATAGATTTCTTTTACGGTATAATGGCTAGACTTTGTTTTATAAAGGAGAGGATAGAGCATGACTATCACCGCTTTGGAGATACAAGAAATTCGTTTTAGTGAGGCTAAAAAGGGTTATGACCCGGAAGAGGTCGATGACTTTTTAGAGCGAGTTGCCGGCGATGTTGACACGCTTAATCGCGCACTCAGTGAAGCCGCAGCGAGGATTAAATCTGCAGAGGCTCGTGTTAAAGATGCCGAGGCGCGTGCAGAGGATGCAGAAGAAAGAGCTGCAGCCGCTGAGTCCGGTGCGTTAGCCGCGGTAAAAGAAGTTGTTGTCGAAAAAGCGCCGGAAAAAGCAAAAGAGTCAGNNTAAATCTCCGAGCAAGACATTTCTAATGCGTTTATTGCAGCACAAAAGAGTGCGGATGCCATGAAAGAAGAGGCTCGCAAGGAAGCCGACAGAGTTTACAGAGAAGCTGAGTCAAAAGGTCGCGATATCGTACGCGAGGCTTTAGCCGAAAAGCAAAAGACCTTAGGCGAGCTGGACAGACTGCGTGAATCTTGCGAGCAGTTTAGAACCGAGTACCTCTCCTTACTCAAGCATTTTCAATCAGACGCACAAAAGCGTCTTACCGACTTTGACGATATCGTACCCAGACGCGCGTCTGATGACGTTAGTGTTGCCGCCAAGAAAAGCAATCTAACCAAGGACAATGATGCAACTGTTGCCGCTGCCGTTGTTGCTCCGGCTGCCGCAGATGTTGTAAAAACTCCCGTACAAGCGCCTGAGGCAGTAGCTCCTGCACCTATGCCGTCTTCCTCGGGTCTGCTCGCAGACGGAGACGATCTGGATATAGAAGAGATCGACTAATCATTTACGATAGGAATAATCTTGGATAAGGTATCCCTGGCAGTGCGTGTTACACCTCGCGCTGACAGGGATGCTGTCATTGGGTGGCAATCTGAACTGAAGGATGAATTGATTGTGCGTGTTTGCGCAGCTCCTGATGATGGCAAAGCTAATGCTTCCGTGATTAAGACATTAGCCAAGTCTCTTGGGATTCCAAAAAGCTCAATCTCGATAATACGCGGTTACACTTCAAGACATAAGCTTTTATCGCTTGAAATGGATACACAAAATTATGAAAATTGGCAACAAAATTTGCCTGTAAGACCGTGAGTGATTTTGAGTATTATGCTATATGATCAAGGTATAGCATGTTGTTATATATAGCAGCTTACTTAAAAAGCTTGAGTCTGCCTCAACCAACAAACACATAAAGACTGTGCATGTAAAGTGCAAACAAAGGTATAATGCTGCAAGATGTTTAAAACATCTATATTGTTTGAGGCATATGATGTGGACACATACTTCCTTAGGACAACACATATAGATTGAGAGAAAAAAATGGCATACGAGATCATTACAGATTCAACATCAAATCTTCCTGACGCGCTTATAGAGCAATATGGTCTGCAAGTTCTGGCCTTAGAGTTCATAGTTGACGGAGTTTCGTTTCGCGGGTATACCGAGGGTGAAGAAACAGATAACAAGCAATACTACAAAATGATGCGTGAAGGTAAAGTAGTAAAAACCTCGCTGGTAAACGCCAAAGAGGCAACTACTGTACTGCGTGCTTGTTTTGATAAAGGTCATGATGTTTTGTATCTGGGATTTGACTCGGCGCTCTCCGGCTCTTATGAAGCAACCAGCAATGTTATGCGTCAGATACAAAGCGAAGACTATCCGGATCGCAAATTGCGCTGCGTAGATTCGTTAGCCGCCGCATTAGGGCATGGTCTATTTGTGACCGAGGCCGCAAAGCGCAGAGACAAAGGTATGAGTCTTGATGACCTGGCCGACTGGGCAGAGGCTTCTGTTTTGGAGTTTGCGCACTGGTTTACAGTTGAGGATTTAAAATACCTACAACGCGGCGGACGTCTTTCAAAAGGCGTGGCAATCGCCGGAACTCTACTTAACATCAAGCCGGTCTTGCATGTAGACGAAATAGGCAGACTAGTACCTGTGGAGAAGGTGCGCGGACGCAAAAAATCCATCCAGTCGCTATTTGAGCACTACGAGAAAAGCGCACGCGAACCACGCGCAGAAATGCCTGTATATATCTCACACGGAGACTGCTTGGAAGACGCTGAACAGCTGGCTGAGATGATCAAAGCCAAGTACGGCGCAAAAGATGTAGTGATCAACTATCTGGATCCCGTTATTGGTGCTCACTCCGGACCGGGAACACTAGCGCTATTTTTCCTAACGGACGAAGAGCGCTAGCTTCAAAAAAAGAAAAAGGCTGAATCAAGAGATTATAGCGAGCGATTACCTTGATTCTTCACACAATAATAACCGTATATTGTCATTCCCGCCTGCGCGGGAATGACAATCTGACCTATGATCGTACTTTTGATAAAGACTCCTTATGCAAGCAATTAGCCGATGCCTCCTATTAGCATTAAGTGTAAAACAGCATCTCGTTGTAGGTGGGTACCGGCCAGTAATCATGACTTACAAGTAATTCAGCCTCATCGACAGAAGTACGAACCGCTTCCATCGCCGGGATCACTTTCTTGCAATAGCTTTCGGCTCGCTTTAAGGCATCCTTGGTGGCAGCTGCCTTAGCTACAGCATCTTCCAACAATAAGATCCCATCGTATATGGAATCAATCAAAACATTAAGCTTTCCGAGCAGCTCAGTCTCTGCCCGAGTAGGCTTAAAGTCGGCATCATCCTTAGCCTCAATACCATCNNTAACAGCGGAATACTTCATGATTGCCGGAAGATACAATTGGCGAGCCAAACGTGCTGCGGTAACACCTTCGATGTTGATCTTTTTAGAGTAGTGCTCCACCTTAACATCGTAGCGGCTTTGTACTTCAACTTCTGAGAGTACTTTAAAATCACTAAATAGCTTGAAGCTTTTATCTGTAATGTATTCGCCAAGCGCGTCCGGTGTTGTGGGTAGGTTTAAAAGGCCACGTTTTTTGGCTTCTTTTGGCCATTTGTCGCTGTAATTATCACCGTTAAAAACAATGCGTTGATGCTTAATAAGCAAGTCTTTCAGGTACTCGCGAGTAGCTTTTTCAAAGTTTTTCTTGCCTTTAACAGCGTAAGCAAAATCGCTGAGGGTTTTAGCGACGATAGTGTTGAGAACCATGTTTGCGTCAGCTAAGTTTATCTGTGCTCCCGGCATACGAAACTCAAACTTGTTGCCGGTAAAAGCAAAGGGAGAGGTACGATTGCGATCAGAATTATCTTTAATGATGTACGGCAAAATGTCCGGACCAAATTCGATCTTAGAAAGTCCGGAAGACTTATGTTTCTTATCATCAATGATGGCACGCACTACTGCTTCTAACTCTTCACCTAAATAGATCGAAACGATTGCCGGAGGTGCCTCAAATGAGCCAAGTCGATTGTCGTTTCCGGCAGAGGTGATGCTCATGCGTAGAAGACCTTGGTATTCATCTACAGCTTTAATTACGGCGGTTAAAAACACCAGGAACTGCAAGTTTTCAAAAGGCGTCTTGCCGGGATCAAGCAGATTAACTCCGTCAGCAGAAATACTCCAGTTGTTGTGCTTGCCGGAGCCATTAATGCCTCTAAACGGCTTTTCGTGTTGCAGGCAGATAAGACCCTGACGCGGAGCCAGTTTTCGCATTTGCTCCATTGTGAGCAAATTGGCATCTATGGCAACATTGGTGGTCATGAAAATTGGTGCAAGTTCATGTTGAGCCGGAGCTACCTCGTTATGCTTGGTGTGGGCAGGGATATCAAGCTTCCACAGCTCCTCGTCCAGATCGCGCATAAATCGGTTGACGTTGGGGCGGATAGCGCCAAAGTAGTGATCATCAAGCTCTTGGCCTTTACATGGGCTGGCACCAAACAAGGTGCGTCCGGTAAGGATCAGATCAAGGCGTTTTGCATAATCTTCCTCTTTGATAAGAAAATATTCTTGTTCTGCTCCAACTGTGGGATAAACCTGCATGATGTCTTTACCAAAAAGCTTCAAAACTTTTTTGACCTCTTTTGACAGAGCTTCCATCGATCTAAGCAACGGCGTTTTCTTATCTAGGGCCTCTCCGGTATAACTTACAAATGCAGTGGGGATGCATAAGACCTCATCTTTTATGAATGCAAAACTGGTTGGATCCCAGGCTGTGTAGCCGCGTGCCTCAAAAGTGGCGCGAAGTCCGCCGGAGGGAAAGCTGGACGCATCCGGCTCACCTTTTATCAGCTCTTTTCCGGAAAAACGCAGCAAAGTTGTGCCGTCAGACTTGGGGCTGATAAAGCTGTCGTGCTTTTCGG
>DBCW01000022.1 GCA_002293265.1 Eggerthellales bacterium UBA948 | reverse complement strand
ACAAAAGCGCAACGGTTCCAATTAAGATAATTACATATTCTACAGAAATATTTTGTGCAAAGCTATCAATCAAGAGTTGACCTATAAAAGAAATAAAAAACACTCCAATGCAAGTTGCAATATATCTGGGGAGCATACAAAGCTTTAAATGCAAGAACTCGTCTAGTTCAAACAACGGATTAATATACATAAAATAGAAAATCGCGAAAAAAGCCATAGCGGTGCATGTAAGAGCTGTCGCAACTGAGTCATAGATAAAGAATAACGAGGAAAGCAAAATCAAAGTGGCTATAAAAAGCCATCGATATATAAGGTAGTAATCAAGCGGTTTATTAATTATTGCAAGTATCAAGATGACTGCAACAGCTAAAAGCAAGGCTATTAACAAGTAAGTCCAGTTCATGTCAAAGCTCATCTTTTGACTAATGCTGTCAGAAAAGGCATATCCTGCCATCGCATAAAGACTTGCCAAGGCAAACAACGGACGGACAGTGTGATAAAGTCTTCTTTTGTGTTGACGAGTATTATGCAATTCTGTATCGCCGCTATCTTTTAAATCGTACAGATCATCATTATTCGTATCTATAGTTTTCAAAGGAGTCAGCAATGTAAATATTAACAGTGCAAAGGCTATAACGATAAAGCATATAGCTACTATTTGAAGCGAAAGAATATGTAGCAAAAAGCCTAAAAGAGGGGTTGGTAACATGAGTGCGCAAGATTCTGTTCTACTCATCTCCAACAAAGAAGAATCGATAATCAGACTTATTAGAAAGTACGTCGAGCAAATTAATCCAAAGAAGAATGCAAGAGAGATTGCAGCGTAATAATACTCGACTGTCGAAAGCGGCATATAAAAAGCAAACAACACAATTATCGTAAGAAGAACAAAACATACAAGCGATATTATTTTAGATCTAAGTGTAATAAGTCGAAAAATCTGAGTCTGTGAAAAAAGAACTGAAGATAAGAAAGCACCAAGCAAAATGAAGCAAATGAATGTATGGCTATCAGTAATGAGCCAGTCAATATGCTTGGTAAATAATAGGGAAGCACTGAACAGGAAAAGCATGTTAAGTGTGTACTTAATCAAAGAGAAAACTCTTTTTCTCAAAGTTAAACTCCCGTCTTAATTCTATTAACCCATGTTNNATGTTAATAGTATAGCTTAATTATTGGTGAATTTGCACGTAAACATGGCATTCAGGCACCAAATCTCCTGCATGATTGACCAACCGGAAGAAATAGATTTGCTGTTTTGGCTTTCAAACATATAAAAGCAATTCACGATGCAATTAGGAACTGTTACTCATCAATAATTAGTGTTCCCCCCAAAAAATGATTACTCAAAATGAAGTGTAGAAAAAACAATAATTCACTACTTTTTGAGTAGGCGCAACGCATTACTTTTTTATACGCTTGTTCTATCCAATAAATNNCAAAGTTAAGTTGCTCAAAATTGAACTCCAAAATGTCGATGAAATTTGCAGAAGACAAGAGTGTGAGAAAGATTGAGCAAGTATCAACACTCATTTGTAGAGAAGTAAAGAAAGTGTTTTGAAAAAACCCGAGAACTAATTTGGAAAATTGCGCGTGAACAAGCATAAGTTTAGAGATGTAGAAAGGAAGTATTATGGGCGAGAGAATTATAGAATGTTCTGATGGACGAATTAAAATGAGAACTTGCGCTTGGTCACCGCCCGGTGATCATCCCGTAGGTTGCGGTATGTACCTTACCGTTGAAGATGGAAAAGTAGTAAAAGTTGAAGGTGATCCGCAGCACCCGATAACTAATGGCCGTCTCTGTGTAAGGTGTCTTACGCTTCCAGAATATATGTATAACGAGAAGAGAATTATTCATCCCATGTATCGTGATCCCAAAGACCGCGGGAAAGACGTATGGGAAGAAATCAGTTGGGATCAAGCGCTTGATATAATTGTTGAGAAGTGGACTGCAATAAAAGATAAATGGGGACGCGAATCTATTGTTACTTTCCAAGGAACCGGTAGAGAGCCGGCGCTGTATCATTCATCTTTGACTTATGCCGTTCTAGGATCTCCAAATGCCGTATTTCCTATGTCAGGAGATTCTTGTTATGGGCCTCGCTGCTCGGTTGCCGACTTTTTGCTGGGCGCGGGATATCCGGAGATGGATTACGCTCAGTTTTTAGAAGGACGCTACGATGACCCTCAATATGAGCTACCTAAATATATTATCCTATGGGGAAAGGATCCATTATTCTCAAACCCAGATGGGTTTTTTGGTCATTCGTTGATCGACCTTATGAAGCGGGGGTCAAAGTTCATAACCATCGATCCTAGAATCACTTGGATCAGCGCTCGCTCGGAATATGCACTGCAACTTAGGCCTGGAACCGATGCGGCTTTAGGAATTGGCATGCTTCAAGTTATTATTAACGAAGGGCTTTACGATAGCGAGTTTGTAGAAAAATGGACATTTGGTTTTGAAGAGCTTAAACAAAGAGTGAATGAATACACATTAGAAGAGATTGAAGAAATAACGACTGTAGCAAAAGAAGATATTATAGCCGTTGCTCGTATATATGCACAAAACAGTCCTTCCGCAATTATGTGGGGTCTTGCAGTAGATACCAATTCTAATGGCACGCAAGTTGGACACACAATCATGTCTTTGATTGCTATCACAGGCAATTTTGATATTCCTGGCGGAAATACGTTGTCGGTTCCGGCATCGTTTATGGGTAAATGGCGCTACGAGTGTGCAAATCTACTTGAGCCGGAAATTCGCAAAAAAATGATTGGTCTTGAAAGATACCCCGGCTTTCAAGCTGCTCACGTTGTTGCACATCCTGATCTTGTTTTGGATGCACTGGAAACAGGAGATCCCTATGAGTTAAAAATGGCATGGTTTTTTGGAAGCAATATGCTGGCCAACACTTCAAATGCTCAACCAAAGAGATGGTACGAAGCATTACGCAAAATGGAATTTAACGTAGGTCAAGACTTATTTATGACTCCAACCGCTATGGCTTTGTATGACGTATTTTTACCGGTAGCTACGTTCGCTGAACACGAGGGTGTTGTCTTGCCGCATTTTGGCAGAAATACGCATATGGTGTCCGCAATGAACAAATGTGTTGATGTAGGAGAGTGTAAGTCAGATCTTGAAATATGTTTTTGGATAGGCAAACGTCTTAACCCCGACGCATGGCCTTGGGAAACCATTGCAGACTTCTTTACTCAGCAAATCCAACCGGTTATGGGCATCACATTCGAAGATCTTCAAGACGAAGGATGGCATATGAATGCCTTTGAGTACAGAAAGTACGAAAAGGGTTTGTTGCGCCCTGATGGTGCACAAGGGTTCAATACGCCAACAGGACTAATCGAGCTGGAGTCAAGTCTTTATGAAGATTGGGGAGAAGACCCGCTGCCATATTTTGCAGAAAACATACTTACACCATTCAGCAGACCTGATCTTGCCGAAGAGTTTCCGCTGATTATGACAACCGGTGGAAGAGAGACAACATCTTTTCATTCTGAACATCGTCAGATTAAGTCGCTTCGTCGTTTGATGCCGGATCCTTTGGTTCAGATAAATCCTGAAACTGCTATTCAGTATGGCATTTCTAATGGTGATTGGGTGGCAATAGAAAATCCTTTTGGACGAGCGATTGAAAAAGCGTTGATCACAGAAATCATTAAACCGGGAATTATCCATGCTCAACATGGCTGGTGGTACCCCGAGCAAGACGGCGAAGAGCCAAATCTGTTTGGTGTTTGGAAGTCAACGATCAATAGCCTTATTCCGCATAAAGCTATTGGTAAGCTTGGGTTTGGATCACCATACAAAAACGTAATGTGCAAAATCTACAAAGTGGACAGCTTAGACTCATAATCGTCCAAGCAGGAAGGATAATTCCATGAAAGATTATGCGATGATAATTGACTACAAATACTGCACGGGTTGTCATGCTTGTGAGGTTACGTGCCAAAATGAGCACAATTTTAATGAAAATGAGTGGGGAATAAAGTTGACAGAACATGGACCGACAAAGTTTGAGTCCGGTTGGGTTTGGAATTATGTGCCGGTTCCATCAAAACTATGCGATCTCTGTGTTGAGAAAACTTCAGATGGATCGCCGGTTCCCTGTGTGCTTCACTGCTTAGGGCAATGCATGCAAGTGGTTCCTGTTAAAGAACTTGCCGACATACTTCCTGCACTCGGGGAAGAAGTAGCGGTGTTTATTCCGTAAGCCATGTTTGACCAAGAGACAGGTTATATCCTGTCTCTTGGTCACTATTGTGAGCAAACTCGGTAGTGGAGATTTCGTATGTGTTATGGAGGTTGCACTAGTCCTGAATGTGATGCATGTAGACCAAAATTTATCATTTGTTCATCGTGCGGGAAAAGAAATTCATTTTACGTAAAAAATGCTTGAAGTGCGAAAAAGTGTTTACTCAAGCTGAGAAGCAAATAGTTCGCGAAGAATGGGAGAAAGACCATTAGCATGAAAAAGCAGGTGATCCCACAACTGGCATGAAGCTCAAAAAACCAATTGTATTATTGTTATTGTTTTACCTCAAAATCTAGCTTCCCATGTTCTTCTCCATTTATTATAAGTGTGAGTGAGTGGATTCCGGGGTAATGTTTTCTTATACTAACATCGGCAAATGAGTGTTTCTTTTCGTAAGACTTTTTCTCACCGGCTTTAAGTGCCACCTCTGAGATCTTGAAGACTTTTTTGCTGGTTTTGCCGTTGGCTTTGACGTAGTCGATAGCGAATTCCAGCCTTATTTTGGTGTCTTCTTTTGCACTTACATTAAACGAGAAAACAAGGTCTTCGCCAATTGCAATAGTGGGAGAGGCAAGCTTAAAGCCGCTTATATCTACTTGATCGGATCCGCTGTAGCCAAATAATGCTAGGGCATCGCGATCGCCCTTCTTGAGCAGTGTTCTCAAGCCATGCTTTACAACCCAGTTGGTGTCTTCGTTGTCGCCTAGCCAATTGTGGGCAATCTCAAGCACCAGGTCAGGATGATTTTTGGAAATGTCGTTCAAGTTGTTGGCAACGCTTCTGCGTACGGTCTCTGATGGATCGGCTTTCAAGTTTTCCAGTATTGGCAAAATTGATGATGGGTCTTCTTTTAAGCTGTAAAGCACCTGAGCCCAAGGCAGCAGAGGCCTGCAACCTTCGCTGGAAAGCCTGCGTACATCTTCACTCTCGCTTTTTGACCACTCAAGCATCTGCGCCATCATTCGCTTCTCGTCCTTGATGATAAACGCTCTTACCGAAAGCTCGGATGAGGCGTATTGCGTATACCTAGCAAGTGCCGCTATTGACACGTCCCAGTTGGCATCATCTTGCCCATAAATCTCAACAAACATCGGAAAATACATCACAAAGCCCTCAAGCCAAGTTCCATAGTTGCCCACCACTTTGTCGATGACGCCAAGAGCTGCCTCGTAGTCTGGTGGCAAGTACTCGCCCAACTTTGTTGCGATCCGCTCGATCCTACCCTTGAGCTCCAAGTCATCCCAAGTCTCATCCATGACGGACTGCAAGAATTCCTCCACTTTAAACGGAATGTATGCCGCTTGTATGTCCTTCGCAAGTGCCGTGAGTGATTCGCGATTGTAAATATTCTTAAATGCTTCAGCCATGTTTTCCCTTAGTAGTTGTCATTTAATGTTTCGCAAACTGTATGAAGTGCTGCGTCCGCCGGAGGCATCTTGTTCCAATATGCCTTTATCAAGCAGGTCTTTGATATCGCGCAGAGCTGTGTCAGAAGAAACCTTGCAAATCTTTGCCCACTTGCTAGTTGTAAGTTTCCCTTTAAATCCATTCTTAAGCTTGCCGAGTATAGTTTTTTGTCGGACATTTAGAGTTATTCCTTCTAGATTATGCCAGAACTTAGCCCGCTCTATCACGTCGTCTATGGAATTAATACTCTGCTCGATCGCTTTGCCAAGAGTACCCAAAAACCAAGTCAGCCAAGCAGTGATGTCTGTAGTCCCTTTTTGTGTCTGCTCTAAAACATTATAGTATTCGGTTCTGTTAACAAGTATTTGCTCGGACATACTATAGAAGCGGCGAGGAGACTTGTCACTTCTGGCCAAAAGCAACTCAGTTAGTGCACGTGCTATACGTCCATTGCCATCTTCAAAAGGATGTATGACAAGAAACCATACGTGGGCGAGACCGGCTTTGATTATTGGTTCAAAAACAGCATCGTCATTTAGCCAAACAATAAAGGTCTCCATTAAGCCTTGCACTTGCTCATAGGCAGGTGCTTCGTAGTGGATCTTTTCCTTGCCGATGGCACCACTTACTACCTGCATTGCGTTTTTGCGGTATTGCCCTACTTGAATCTTGTGCAGCCCACTCCATCCGGTGGGAAACAGAGCTCCATGCCATGAAAAAAGCCTTTCATGGGTGATTGGCTGGGTATAGTTTTTTGCTGCATCGATTGTTATGTCTACAGCACCATCAACGTCATGGGTGTCAAGATGAGGAGCTTGTTGCTCCAGACCCAGCCTTCTGGCTACTGATAAGCGAACCTTTTCTGCATCGAGAATAATACCCTCTGTTTGCGATGAGGCGATAATCTCTGTAACTAGGGTATTGGTCTCAGTCTCAGCCATATGCTCAAATCCGATGTCGTTGAGTCTGCCCAACAACTTTCCTTGTAAAAACCGAACATCGCTTAAAATGGGCAAGATCATAGAATCGTCCCATTTAAAAGCTGTCCAGTTTTGTCTTTCATGCAAATACATAATTAGAGTATACGCTTTGATGCGGAGAATACTGCCTAGTTTAGAAATAAACCGTTAGGGAAGCACCAATTTATGCTTGTATGTCAAACTACGGATCGGTAAATCTGAGGGATCACTCACGCGTTTTGCCAAGCTTTTTCATGATGTCTTTGTTTAGCTTTGCTCGCCAGTCCTCGGTATAAGTCCTTGTGTTTCGCAATAATTCCTCGCAAAACTCTGCTACATCTTCACCGGTTATTTCTAGCACTTCTTTGCCCTCGGCTGCGCCTTGTTCAAAAAGCTCCAATAGATCTGCTTGCACTCTCATCATGTCAAAGCCGGCTCCCGAGGTAAATTGCCACATGTAATGCTGTATCTTTTCATACACGTATCTGTAGTCCTCCGGAAGCGCTTTCACGCGAGCCATCTGCTCTTTGTATTTGTGCTTTTCTTCACGGATTTTCTTGATGTTGAAGTAGTTATCAAAAAACTCAGACATGTTTGTTATCCTCTTCTCAGTTCGTTGATCTTAGATTCAACAAACTCCCATTTTTCCCAAAACTTGCGCAGCTCTTCTCGCCCTTTGTCATTGAGCGAATAAAACTTACGTGGTGGACCCATTTCAGAAGGCTTTTTCTCAATGCCCACAAGGTTGTTTTTTTCTAGCCTGAGCAGAATTGTGTAAACGGTGCCCTCAACTACATCGGAAAAACCAAGCATGTTGAGTTGTCGAGTGATTTCATAGCCATAAGTCTCTTCACGCCCAATGATCTCCAAAACGCAACCCTCAAGAACGCCCTTAAGCATTTCAGTCAAATTATCCAAGCTTGTTCCTTCTCGCTATTAAGTAATACCAGTATTCAGTATGACTATGTACTAGTACATAGTGTCACAAAGTAGTTTGGTAGTCAAGAAGCAACTCTACTTAAATCGATTTCCCTTATCATTCATATTATCGATGCGTCGTTGTCTGGTAGAGCGCCTTTTGCGCTCGCTGGCCAGTTCGCTTCGGCGATGCTGATGACGATCGTTTGAGAATGTATAGCCGTCCTCTTGGGCAAGATTGCGTCTGATCAGAATGTAGCGCCATACCAAAAGCACAAATAGTATGCTCATGATTATCAAGAAGCTGATGACCACGCCTGTAAGTCCTGCAATGTTTATCAAGATCAGCGGTGTGACAAAGGAGAAGACTAAAGTGATGAGGTATGGCAGTATTACAGCTTTTTGCTGCCGGAGTACAGTTATCATCTGATACAGAAAATCAATACTGGCTGTTACTCCACCGGCTATCAGCATAATAAAGCACAGGTTTCTAAACTGTTCAAAATCTATGCCGTATAGGATGCCCATAGCGCCAATGCCAACCCAACCCATTAATAGAGTCATCAATAATGTGAGAACAATGATGAAAGCGATCACCACAAATATCAGCAAGTCAAAGCGTTTGCGTTTTGATGGGTCAGCCCATAGATTTGCGCAGCGCACAAGTTGGGGTTTATAGATGAATTGAGTGATGATCAAGATCGCTGTAGCAGGGAAGTACAGTGCATTAAAGTAGAGTTGGTTGTCGTAACTCAACATGCCTTCCATAACAAACTTTGGCATAGAGTCGATGAGGTTGAATAAGAACAATGCAATGAACAGCGGGAAGCATTGCTTGAAAAGCTCTATGACGCTATCTAGGCTAAACTTGCGTGATTTTGGAGTTTCAAATAGAGCGATTGGCAAGGTGAAAAGCAGCAAAGATACTAGAGCAGCTATCGCCATCGCAACGCAAGATATCGCCAGATCTCTGGTGATAAATAAGAAGGCAGAAAAGACAATAAGTACCAAAAAAGATCTAATGCTTTGAGAGATACCGGCCAGATAGAGCTTGTTCATCTGCTGTAAACGACCCTCATAAACGTCTGCCAGACCATCGATCATTCGATAGAAGTAAACGCCCATGCTAATGGTAAACATCTCCGGCGAGTAACCTCTGACAAGGCAGTAAATAAACCCAGCAACGATCATGATCGCGCAGGTTGCAAAACGATTTATTTGGTAGTCCGAAAAAGAGTGCACTTCGTCGGTATCGGATACTTGAAACGTTCGAACACCATAATTTGCTAAAAATGTGAGCAAGAGACCAACGATGAAAGCCATCGAGAACATTCCGGCTTGCTCCACACCAACAAGTTGGGTAATAACAATGGTAAACAGCGGGAACATTGTGCCCCAAAACGCCAAGCCAACGGTGTTCCAGATATAGTCACGCTTAGTGCGGTTTGCTGCATGCCATTCTTCCTGACCGCTAAAGTTGCCGTCACTAGCGGCTCCCAGCAGCCGGTTGAACCAGCGGTTTATTCTACGTTGGATATAGTTGGCCATGTTACTTTGTTTTGCGACCCTTCTTATGCTCACAGTTCCTGTTAAAACGTGCAAACACTCATGCAATAGCTTTAGTAGATATCAAATCTTCGACCGACAAAATTATAGAGCATCCTTATTGAATGAGTCGTATGGCGATTAAGAAAAAGCAAGTTAAATTAGTGTTTAACGCAGAGGCGCTGTTGAAGTATCTGGTTGTAAGGCAACATCTGTCATTCCCGTACCCTCNNTTCCCGCCTGCGCGAGAATGACATATCTCTACTCTAAACACTGATTTAGCAGCTAGTAGAGGTGTATTCGATTGAGGAATACTTTGTGTGACTGGTGCACTCACTTTCTCAACACACATTCTAGAGAGTTGTCGGCATCTAGGTATATACATTCTAGCTCGCAGTTATCGCTGTCTATAACACTTGTGTGGGTGTATTGCACGCAGGTGCCGCATGATGAACTTACGCGCCTTGGAACAGGCATAGGCTTGGCGGCGATGCCAAGCCTATCGAGTGTCTTGCAGTATTGAAGCGCACCGTAGTGGCTGTAAAAAGTTGCGATGTAGGTATTCAATCTATGAGTCCATCAAGATGGATTCCCGCCTTCGCGAGAATGACAAAAGGGCGCGAGAATGACAAAAGGGCGCGGAATGACAGAGATCTGCTGTGGTTGCAAATCTGGGCCAGAGTGAAATAGGATTCCACGCCTGCATTATCCTCGCTTGATTTGCATCTCATATATGTCGTCTCGCGATTTAACATCAACCGTGCAGCCTTTTCGTTTTGCCAGTCGTGTACAGTTTTCTAATGCGGTCTTATTATCCACCAACAACAGTATCTCATTTGCGCTCTTGTCGTCTAGTTTGTCTAGTGCCTTTTTGAGCATCATCAGTGGTTCGGGGCACGAAAGGCCGCAAGCATCTACATTAATCATTGTCTCACCAGTACCTTTCATTACCTAAGCCGTTTGCTTTTTAAAGAATGTGTTGAATACTGCGATTGCAAGTACGCCAACTAAGAGTACAACAAAGCCGATCTGACCGTTCATAGTTACACCGGCAGCAGACGATGCCATGCCAAAGTTGTGTGCAAATGCGGCACCGGCGATAAGACCTAAAACGGTTACGATAGAGTCGGAGTTGCCACTGCCTGCAAGCACTACTTGTCTAAAGGGGCAGCCGCCCAAAAGTACAGCGCAAAGACCAACCAGAGTCATGCTAAGGAAGTTCCAAAGTCCGTCGGTGTGAGCGATAGGCTGGCCTTCAAAGCCCAGCTTAAAGTTACCAAGGATCAAGTTGCCAATAGCAACTACTACGATGATGGCGATAAAAGCGCTAAGCATCGAGAAATTGCGAAACAACACAGAGTCTCTGATGCCTGCAACAAAGCAAAGTCTGGAGATAAAACCAACAGCGCCAATGATCAGGCCAACAGCCAGCGATATCCATGCATCAGCATGCATGCTGCCCGGACCTTCAGTAGAAAATGTGAGAATTGCCGGGAAGGCAAACAGTATAACAAGAAGCACTGTGGCAGCTATCGGAAGTACATAACCGTCAGACTTTGCTGTGCGCTGCGAGCGTTTTAAGCTATATCCCTTGTTGAGGAAAAGGATGCCGATAAGGATACCGGCTACAAAACCTACCAGACCAACAATAGCGTTCAGGTCGCCGCCACCAATTCTAAGCAGCATTCTTATCGGGCAGCCAAGAAATATTAGTGCACCTACCATCAGCGCAAAGCCCAAGAAAAAACGAGTTACGGGAGCAGAGCCTCCTGTGGGGTTAAACTCTTTGCGTACCAGCGCCATAATAAAAGCACCGCCGATGATGCCGATAATCTCCGGTCGCAAATACTGCACTGCAGCTGCATCGTGTAGCCCTAGGGCACCTGCGGTGTCGCGAAGAAAGCAAGCAATGCAAACACCCATGTTGGCGGGGTTACCCAGAAAGACCAGCAGCAGAGCGGACACAGCAACCAGTCCACCAACCAATGGCATTTTTAGCTTTTCAACCATAAAACACTTCCAATCTTTTCTTTCCATTTAAAGCCACTCCCAAGGGAAGCACCGATTAAATCGGCGCTTCCCAAGCCACGGTATTAACCGGTGGCAAACTTGACTCGTAGAGTTTAGTCCACAAAAACGTAACAAGTGATACGATATGTTAATGACACTTAATAATATTTATTAAGAATCCTGATAAGTAAAGCTAGAGCGGATTTTTAGGCGACCTAACAAGAGGAAGCGCAATTGAAAAAAGTTTACGTAGATAACAGCTCAACTGCATACCCAAAGGCCAGCGGCGTATCGGAAGCGATGAAAGGCTATCTGAATGACAACGGCTGTAACGTTGGGCGAGGTGGTTACGCCAGCTCATATGCTGTGGCAACGGAAGTTTTGGATGCTAGGCAAAAAATAGCCGATCTCTTTCGCATAAATAATCCGCAGGAAGTTGTTTTTACTCCCGGTCTTACTTATTCGCTGAATATGTTGCTGATGGGTTTTTTGAGACCGGGCGACCATGTGATTACAAGCTCTATGGAGCACAACGCCGTAATGCGACCGCTAAATGCGCTCGCAAAGATTGGGGTCAGCCACGACGTAGTGCCCTGCGACGAAACCGGCACGCTTGATGCAAGCCATATTGCTCCGCTGATCAATGCGCAGACCAAAGCCGTGGTCATGTTGCATGCCTCAAATGTTTGCGGCACAGTTTTACCTATCAAAGAGGTCTCAAAGATTTGCAGAGAACATGGAATCAGGTTTGTCGTTGATGCAGCCCAGACAGCTGGTGTGTTGGATATCGACGCGCAAGACATAGACGCTTTGGCTTTTGCCGGACACAAGGGCTTGCTTGGACCGCAAGGCATTGGCGGTTTTGTGATCAACAAAGATTTTGCCGATGAGGTTTCGCCACTGATTTTTGGCGGCACGGGCAGCTTCTCTCATGAACTGGAGCAGCCGGAGTGTTTACCCGATAAATTTGAAGCGGGAACACTCAATATACCCGGCATAATTGGCTTAAAAGCCGCCTTGACCTACATAGACTCTGCCGAGATGAGCGCTATCCACAACAAAGAGATGCAGCTAACAGCCAGATTCATTGAGCAAATTGGTGAGCTAAAGGGCGTTCAGCTGATTGGCCGTAGCGACTGTAAAGACAGAGTAGCTGTAGTGTCGATAGACTTCACCAACAACGACAACGCTATGGTCGCTGCAGCGCTTGATTACGACTTTGGCATTATGACCAGATGCGGTTTGCATTGTTCGCCGTGCGCGCATAAGACCTTGGGCACATATCCAAACGGTACCGTTCGGTTCTCGTTTGGACNNAAGAAGAGATAGATTACATTGTGCAGTCGCTATACAAAATAATATAGTGTTAGAAATGGGCAAAAGAGCGTAAGCACATTACTAACTTGGGAGAGGCTAAAGGATGCAAGGGAAAGACTGACTAAGGGAGGCAGTAATGGATTTTAAACAACTAGAAGCGTATGTGAAAGTGGTAGAGTTGGCTAGCTTTTCTAAAGCCGCAGATGAACTTTTTGTTTCGCAGCCATCAATAAGCACCTACATCACAGCGTTGGAAAAAGAGCTGGATACGGTTCTAATTAATCGCTCGACAAAGGTTTTATCAACAACACTGGCCGGAGAGCGCTTCTTTGACAAAGCCAAGGAGCTTTTGGAGTTGAAGCGCGAAACAATTGAGATGCTAAGAAATTTGTCCAAAGACGCAAGTGGTGACATACGCATTATGGCATCGTCGGTTCCGGCATTGTACATGCTACCGCAGATTCTTGCAGACCTACACGAGCAGTACCCCAAGATATCCTTTACAGTAAATCAAGCAGATACTGTGGAGGTTGTGCAGGGAATTGCTGCACATAAGGCTGATATAGGTTTCGTAGGCAGCATACTGAGTGATAAAAAGTGCGAGTTTTTTGAATATGCGACAGAGAAGCTGATCTTTGTGGCTCCGGCAAATGGATCATACTCACCCGACATAAAATATACGCTTGAAGAACTTTTGCACTCAAATTGCTTTATCTCCAGGGAGTACGGATCGGGTACGCGCATTCAATACGAGAAGTATTTTACTGAAAACGGCATATCTCTTGATCAGATTAAGATATGCGCAACATTGGATAGTACCTACAGCATCATCAATGCTGTCATCAACGGTCTGGGTATATCGATCCTCTCTGAACTTGCTGTGCGCGATGCGATTAAGCAAGGACAACTGATCGAGCTAAAGCTGAATGTAAAACTCCCCGAGCGCAAGATATACACGGTCTTAAATAAGAACGTCATCCATTCACATCTAGTCAAGCTTTTTATGGAGAACCTGCAGATTAAGGGATAAAAAGGTGGGGCTGTATCAAAAGTCTTATGGCGCAAGGATTCCCTTAGAATTTGTCATTAGCGTACAAAACTAATTAAACGAATACAAATTTTGGGTTATTGAGACTGTCATAACATGACATACAGGCAATTAATCAAGACTTCCTAGAACTCGCCTCTTAAGTGCTCATCAAGATAGGGTACGACAAATGAAAGATATCCACGATGTTCTGAGGCTATCACACCTTGATTGATTAAACGCTTGCGGTAGACTTGAACCATTGAATCACTCATTTTGAGTCTATCTACCAGATCAGATATTTTCGTTTCGCCAGTGTCTTTGGCCATAGCGGCAAGGAAAGCCTTGTATGAGAAGATATTCTATTTTATCAGAAGTTATCATATTTTATGATTAGCTCTAATAAAAGCTGTAGATGATCTTCGCCGGAGCAATTAGTGTTAAATCGGCAATTCTTTAGGTGGCTATGGGTAGCTATGATGTTTAAGGCGTAGCCTTGCGCCTCATTCTCCATCTTAACAATAGCGCTGAGTTGATTATGACCACTACTGAGCCTATGTTGTGCACCAGTGCGCCGGTGACCGGGTCGAGTATGGCTACCATAGCTAAAATGATTGCAGCGATGTTTAAAGCCATCGAGAAAGTCATGTTTAGCTTAATCGTGATCATCATGCGTTTGGATAGGGCGAGAAGGTGGGGGATGGAAGAGATATCGTCTTTGATCAGTGCGATGTCTGCGGCATCTACTGCAATGTCGCTGCCATCTCCGCCAAGTGCGATGCCTACTGTGGCGCGTTTTAGTGCCGGAGCGTCGTTGATTCCGTCGCCCACCATGCATACTGCCGTGCCGTCATTTTCAAGGCCTTCGATTAGTGCCATTTTTTCGCCGGGTAGGCACTCGGCCTTAAGTTCTGTAATTCCGGCTTCTTTGGCAATGGCGGTGGCTGCCTCGGCGTGATCGCCGGTGGCCAGTACGGGGGTGATGTTTAAGTTGGTAATGTCGTTAACTGTGTCTCGCGCTGTTTTGCGAATGGTGTCTGCAAGCGCGATGAATCCGGCAGGCTTGCCGTCAATTGCAATGTATGTAAGTGTGCAGCCATCACTTGTGTGGCTGATTATTTGATTTTTAAGCTCATCAAAACTTGCGATGTGGTTGTCGCGCATCATTTCAAGGTTTCCGGCGATGACGTTCTTGCCGGTTACTGTAGCCGATACTCCTCGTCCGGGAGTCATAGTAAAGTCTTTGACCTCAAAGTCAGTTGTGTTCTTTTGGCTAAACTTGCTCCAGCTGCGGGTAATGGCTTTGCCTATCGGGTGCTCGCTCATGCTTTCAACCGCCGCGACCAAAGCGTACAGTTCGTTTTTATCAACGCCGGACCACGGTACCACATCTACAACTTCCGGCTTTCCGTGAGTGAGCGTTCCGGTCTTATCAAACACTATCTTTTTCACTTTTGCCAAGCGCTCTAAAGCGTCACCTTCGCGCACAAGGATGCCAAACTTTGTAACGTTGCCGATGGCAGCAACTATTGCTGTTGGTGTTGCGAGTACCAGTGCACAGGGGCAAAATACAACTAGAATGGTGACCGCTCGCAGCACTTCTCCGGTGACAAACCAAGTTGCTCCTGCTGAGATGAGAGCGATAACAACAATCCACGTTGCCCACTTGTCTGCAAGACGCACTATTTTGGCTTTGCCGGCATCGGCAGACTCAACAAGTGCGATCATGCGTTGCAGTGAGCTATCTTCACCCACACGCTCTGCCTCCATCTCAAAAGCGCCAAACTGGTTTACCGTACCGCTACGCACGTTGTCACCCACAGACTTATCTATAGGCAGAGGTTCTCCGGTCATGACAGATTCATCGATGGTAGTCTGTCCGAATATGATAGTGCCGTCAACCGGAATAGTCTCGCCGGGTAAAACGCGAATACGGTCTTTTACTTGCACATTTTCTGCTGCAATTATGCTTTCTTTGTCGTCATTTATGACGCACGCGGTTCTGGGAGAGAGATTTACCAAGCGTTCGATTCCTGCACGAGCGCGTGCCACCGTGAGCTCTTCTAATAGTGCCCCCAGCTGCATTATGACGGCAACTTCACCGGCAGCAAAGTCCTCGCCAACAATCACAGCGGCAATCAAAGCGATGGAGACCAAAACGTCAGCCTTGATATCAAACTCCGTAATAAGACCAATTATCGCGCCAAGCACTATAGGCAGACCGCATAAGATGATTGCGATCCACGCCGGGTTAAAAGGAAGTGCGTTAGGTGCCACGAAGCTAAGTACCAGTGCAATAGTCGATATGATCAAAAAGGTTATGTCTTTTTTTACCCCGCCCCACTCAAGAACTTGCTCTAAGCTACCCCAAATCTTCAAGGTTCTCATCCAGCTGTCACTTCCTTTGTATCATTCTTATACCTATACCCCTATAGGTATAAGAATGATACAACTTATTGGGTTCGTTGTCAGCAAAAGATGGGATATTTTGTGATTATCTTTTAAAGGAGCGGATCATACGGTACGGACTGACCTAATGGTTCTGCTTGTAGCTTTTCTATCGCTTCCATAATGCCACTTGCTTAAACAGCCTGCATCAGAAATCGTATCTTGAAAAATGTGTCGATGATAAACTAGCTGCAATGTTAGCTTCAAACAATTTGGCAGGCTACTTCATCGATTATAAATATAGAACTATAGTAGTATAAGAATATAAAATAATAT
>DBCW01000058.1:30061-35393 GCA_002293265.1 Eggerthellales bacterium UBA948 | reverse complement strand
CAAGATAGACCGATGACAGCTCTATGCTTTCTCGCGCCTCGGGAACAGTATATTCAAAGCGAAATGCTTTGTTTCCGGTCTCATTTGGCAGGGCTACAAACATGATGTTGGGGGCAGGAAACTTCTGAAACGCCGGGTAAGAGTTTTCGTCGCCAATAATTGAATACGCTTCCCTGTCATCCACATACAAGACCAGCTTTGCACCGTCTGTCTTAACGAGCAAACTGTCATGGCGTTTGGTCTGATAATTACCGGTAAGTACCAGCCGCTCGCCTTTTTTGACATCGTAAACTATGGCCGGAAGGCTTACTTGATGATTAACCCCATCTCTCGTTAGTGTAAAATCAGGAACATGACGGAGCTGATTGTCATAATAAACTGTTTGATAACTGGGAGCTACAACAGAAACAATGATAAATACCAGCGCGAACAACAGTAAGATCGCATATACAATACCACCAGATATTCTAAGGCGTTTGTTTTGCTGATCAGACATTATCCCGGCTTTTCATTGTCTCTAATTGAATTAAACAAGTATTCGTCGTAGAGGTTTTTTATTTTGCGCCGGTTTTTTACCGCGATATAGGCGATCTCACCATTGTCCATAATAAAGTCTTCATCCACATCGTCTACGTGATCCAAATTGGCAATGTATGATCGATGCGAGCGCAAAAATCGTGGCGGAGGTAGCAACTTTTCTAATGAATCTATTGTCATCGTTGTGGCATAGGTTTTATCAAAAGTGTATATCAAGGATTTTCGATTGCTGGACTCCACAAAAATAATATCGTTTAAGGGGATAAATACCGGAACGTTATCGGTAACTATGGCAAGCGAGGCACCGGCAGCTCTATCTCTTACCATCACAGCTAAGCCTAATGCGTCTTTTACATCGTCAAGATTAACCGGCTTTGTGAGATATTTGTAAGCGTTGAGGCGATAACCCTCGCGTGTAAAATCCTCGCTCGTTGTAGTAAAGACAATTACCACGTTTGTATCTACCTCGCGGATCTTTTCAGCAGTTTGTATTCCGGTTAGCTCACCCATAAATACATCTAAAATCACCAGATCATACTTACCCTTTTTGTAGATATCCATCAACGCTTCACCGGTGCCAAATGCCTCCACCTCAGTTGGCACATCGCTTAAATTGACCAAAGCTTGTAAAAGCTCAGCATCAACTTGAGTGTCTTCGCATAGCGCTATACGTAATGGTGTAGATGTAGAAATGCTGCCCATCGAGTCCCCACTCTCCTGCAAGGTCATTAATTTGACCAGGCGATCCATATACCCCCCGCTTCAGCGTATTATAAGTATACAACAGTAAGAGAGCTTTTATAGCTCATGATAACGTATACTATGTGGATCACTTTGATTATGGGGCTAAGCTATATGTAATTTCTATACAAAGCTCAGAAAGGTCGAGTAGGTCTTTTTTTGCCAGGTGTTCTGTGAGTCCATGTACATTTGTCATTCCTGTTGAAAGCACTACAGCGTTGAGCCCCATAGCGGTAAAGACATTGGCATCGGAGCATCCACCGCTATATTCAGTCGCCGGCGCAAGCCTCAGTTTCTTTGCCGCATTTAGTACTGCAACCACTGCGGGGTCATCTTCAGATATCTCGTATCCCACAAATTCATCATGCCAAGTAATATCTACGCTGCATCCACTGCCTGTTACCGCACCCTCAATGGCTTCTTTTAACTGTGACTTTACTTTCTCCAATACATCCTTGCGAAAAGAACGATATTCGCCGGTGATCACACAGCTATCCGGAACGATATTATCGGCATTACCACCATGTATTGTGCCAACATTTGCTGTGGCACGCTCGCTTAGGGCACCAAGATCCATAGCGATGATCGCCTTGGCAGCAAGCTCAATAGCAGAAGTTCCTTTATCCGGTTCAACACCGGCATGAGCTGCAACACCAGAAAAGTGTGCTTTAAAAATGCTGTGAAAAGGTGCGCCGGTAATCACTTTTCCCACAGAGCCATTGGCATCAAGAACATAACACGGCTCGCCGTTAAATGTTCGTGACTTCATGGCTCTAGCGCCAAGCAGATTTAACTCCTCGCAAACTGTGAGCAAGATGCCGATAGTGGGATGAGGCTTGTTGCTCTCTGCCAGTGTCCGCACAAGCTCGATGATCACTGCAACTCCCGACTTATCATCTCCACCTAAGATCGTTTCGCCGCGCGGCCTGATCATATCCTCACTATCAATGTACGGCTCAATGCCCACACCGGGAGCAACGGTATCCATGTGTGCGGCAAAATATATTTTGCCCGGAAGTTCACCTTTAAGCTCAGCTTCAAGATTGCCTACATTTGCTCCGGTCTCAACGGTTGAATCATCGATGTCAACTGTGCAACCTTCGCGCTCAAGAGCTTCTTTGCAATACATTGCAACTTGCTTCTCGTTTCTGCTTTCTGAATCAATCCTTACCAGATCAAAAAATGTCTCCAAAAGGCGTTGTTGATTCATAAGCCTAAAGCTCCTTGCTGTCACGCCGTCTATCTATTGCTGCACCTACTAATTTGCAGAAAAGAGGATGAGGTTTGGTGGGACGACTCTTGAACTCCGGATGCCCTTGAGTTGCTACGAACCAAGGATGATCTGCGATCTCGATCATCTCTACAAGCCTGCCATCAGGAGAAACACCGCTGATTACCAGACCGGCTTTCTCCAAGCGCTCTCTGAAGTCGTTGTTGAACTCATAGCGATGTCTATGACGCTCGTGAATCAATATCTCTCCGTACGCTTCATAAGCCTTTGTGTCCTTCTTTAGCTCGCATGGGTAAGAACCCAGACGCATGGTGCCGCCAAGATCATCAATATCAGCCTGATCAGACATCAGATCTATTACGGGATACTTAACGTCATAAGGAACTTCTTTTTCGAATTCAGACGAGTTTGCGTTCTCCAGACCGGCTACACTTCGGGCAAATTCACAAATTGCCGCATGCATCCCCAGACATATACCAAAGAAAGGAATCTTGTTCTCTCGCGCGTATTTTGCAGTGGCAATCTTGCCCTCAAATGCCCTGCTACCAAAACCACCCGGCACCAGCACAGCATCCATGGAGCCCAAGACCTCATCAAAGTCCTCAGCCTTTATTACTTCGCCATCTATTAGGTGCACATTTACTTTATGCTCGTGATATACACCTGCGTGCTCCAACGCTTCAATTATGCTTAAATATGCATCCGGCAGGCTTACATATTTCCCTACCACAGCGATGTCAATACTCTCATTTAGCTCGCTTAAGCGGTCAAAATATGCCTGCCAGTCACCAAGCTCTATCGGAGTTGGCTCCATATTCAAAGCCTCCAAGACTTTTGTATCAAAATCTTGCTCATAAAGCTTAAGCGGCACCTCGTAGATACTTTGGGCATCAATACAATTTATGACCTTGTCTTCACGCACATCGCAAAATAGTGCTAGTTTTTCTCGCAATTTATCGGGCAGATTCTGACTGCTGCGACAAACAATAAAGTCCGGTTGAACACCAATGGAACGGAGTTCTTTTACAGAATGCTGAGTAGGCTTAGTTTTTAACTCGTGAGCTGATGGAATATAAGGCACCAGCGTTACATGAACAAACAATACATCACCAAGCGGCTTGGACATTTTAAACTGCCTGGCAGCCTCAATGAACGGCAATGACTCAATGTCGCCTACCGTGCCGCCTATCTCGGTAATAACAATATCGGCATTTGACCTATCAGCGATTCGTGTTAGCCGATCTTTGATGGCATTTGTCATATGTGGAATAACCTGAACCGTTCCGCCAAGGTAGTCTCCCCTGCGCTCCTTAGCGATCAATGATTGGTAGATTGATCCGGCGGTAAAGTTAGACTCACGGCTAAGGCTCTCATCGATAAAACGCTCATAATGGCCAAGATCCAAATCGCCTTCGTGCCCATCATCGGTCACAAAGACCTCGCCGTGCTGAAAAGGACTCATAGTGCCTGGGTCAACATTTAAATAAGGGTCGGCTTTTTGCATCGTCACTTTGTAGCCTCTTGCTTTTAGCAATCGGCCAAGGGATGCTGCGGTAATCCCTTTTCCAAGTGAAGATACAACGCCTCCGGTTACAAAAATGTGTTTCGCCATATTATCTGCTCGCTTCCATATCGTTGTTGTCGTTACAATTTATGCTTTGTCGATAGTTTTTCTTACACTGTTTGTTTGTTCATCAATATTTATTTGCTCGTCAACTGTCTTTCTCCATCCCAAGGTATCCCAAAATGACAAGACCCTGTTTCCTGCGATTATTTTTGAAAAGGAGACCTTTTCGCTTAGTAAATTTATAGCTGCCAACACTATTGCCAGCGCCGTTAAAGCCCAAAGCGGCAGTGAGGTTGCATATATGAAACCTACAAACGCTCCCATAGAGTTAGCACCGGCATCGCCGATCATGCCTTTTTCTCCAAGATCAAAGCGCCACGTAGCAAGCAGCGGACCGAGTGCTGCGATAATCACGGCTAAAAGCCCCCACCACTCAAGCACGTTTACCAAACCAAATGCAATGATAAAAATGGTGCCAACGATCAGATTTATCAGATACACCTTTTGCGCTCTGCCGGGTCTGAGATCAAACAGATTCATAAGATTTGCCATGAATGCAATCACGCAGGTTGCCATGATGACTCTGGGTATAGTCTCGGCACCGTAGTAAAAAAGCGATATCGAAAGGAACAAACTTAAAAAGCCGATGCCTAAAAACTTTAAGCCTCCGGTAGTTAGTTGACCTTTTGCAAGTGCCCTAAGGTGACCTTTAAATCCCTTAAATATATTGCTGCCCGCCCAATCATCGAACAAGCCAAAAGCACACGAACCGGCAATTAGCGGGAAGAGTCGCGCTATATAGGTAACCCAATACGGCTGCCCCAAGTTTAGCAACTCAAGCAATTGAGCGCCCACCCAAAACGAAATCAGCCAAACAAACCACACAATTCCCAGACCGTTATAGACCTGGGCGCCGCGAAAATTCTTGGTTTTAGGAGCTCTTTCGTCAAGAGAGGGTGCCAACATGGCCATTATTACTACAGGAATGGCAACACAGAAAACAATTGGGATGCCCACGCACAGCACGAGGGCAGTGACAACATCGGTCACAAACGAACCTTACCTTTCACCAGCGGAAAACCACTGGGATATAAGTCTACCAAAAGAGTGAGCAGAGCGCAGGTAACAAACCGGGAAATACCGATTAATTGCTTGAGCTAAATTAGTGTTTAGGGCAGTTGTGTCATTCCGCATCACATCGATATTCGCTCAAAACTCCCTGTCATTCCCGCGAAGGCGGGAATCCACAAACGCAT
>DBCW01000058.1:0-30051 GCA_002293265.1 Eggerthellales bacterium UBA948 | reverse complement strand
CCTCTGCGTTAAACACTAATTTAACATTCACATCCTGAGACATTTTCCGATTACTTTTTTATGAGCCGATACATAAAACAAGACAGAATGTGGACAGATGACTTATCATTATGTGATGATTCAAACTGAGAAGCCTATCGGTCAAAGTTTTATAGCTATGCTGTCCGCATTGTTGATTTGTACACTATTTGTACAGTTTGCATGGACAGATATAGCTTATGCTGACGATGCTTTAGAAACATCCCCTATACAAAGCGCTGTATCGCTGCACGAAATATCAAAAGCGTCAGAGAACTCTGTGGTTTTTTTATATTGCTCAAACCTTAACTGGGATAAAGTTATCGCAGGTATCAGAGAACTTGAAGGTCAAGGCGGTTTAGAGCAGGTATCTTTTTTGAATAGCTCCGGCTTTGGCAATCTAAGCTCGCCAAGCGACTCCGGCGTTACAAAAATGCTCGGTAGTGCAAATGTGGGGCGTTATGTTTGCCCGGAAGGCTTGAGCACCGCTCAATCTCTCACCACCATCCAAAGCTTCATAAGCAATCAGTTGCCAAGCAACTCTGTATTAGTGGTGGTATCGGCTCCGCTATTTAATGGAGGCGAACCATCCAAGCAGCTTACGCCGGTGATTATCTACGGCAACAACCATACAGGGTTTCTAAGCTCTGAGATCACACATCGCCAGGGAATGATAACTGCGAGCGACTTGGTGATACTTCAGGCTGATATGGACAAGCGCCAAGGCATTAGATCTGCTACCGACATCGACCGTGAGATAGGCATTGACGAGGCAACGCTTACAAACAAGGCTACTGAAACTGCATTGATTTCACGCATGGACTGGCTGGCTAAAGACAATGCGACAATTGAGAGTATGCAGGCTACAAAGCAATACACCAACCTTGGGTTTTTGGCTTTCGTATTTGCGTCTTTTGGGCTTTCGATCTTGCTGCTAGTACTTGGTAGGCAAGAAACTTCAGGTTCTCGCAGAATACTGATCCCCGCCGTAAGAATACTTTGGCTTTTGGTCTTGGCATATCCAATTGCAACGTTTTTGATGTTTACATTTTTACCTGCCCGACCAACACAACTTGAACTTATCGCAGCCCTGCTTATTTGGATATTGATAACTGCGATTGCTGCTTTGCTGATCGGGCAGCGGACAAAGTGGGTCAACTCGCTGATTGCTTTATTTGGTCTGACTATTATTGTCGTCGTAGCGGGTCAATTGTTTCCCGGTCCATTAAGCTCTCCGGGCTATTTAACCTACGATATTACCGAGGGCTCCAGATACTACGGCATGGGAAACGAACAAGGGGCGATGCTTTTTGGCTCCTGGATAGCTTTGTCCGGTCTGCTAATCAATCGCTTTCCGGATGGCAAAGCAATCCCTGCTTTTAAAAAGTGGGGTTTTGCCCTGGGGTCATTTATATTGTTGTTCGTGGCTACCAGTCCTTGGTTCGGTGCCAGTTTTGGCCCACTAGTTTGGGGCTTCATGGGCTGCTTTTTAAGCTGGTGGCTGTTTAACGGACGAAAGCTACACTGGTGGCTGATCTTAATAATTGTTGTTGCAGCATTTGGCCTTGCGCTGACCGTTCTATACGCTGATATTGCGCTCAACCCGGCATCACACATGCATCAGGTAGTGCCATCGGCAAATGATGGTATCTTGGCGGTCATTACTCGCATTGCAACCGATGTATGGAACTACTCATTTGCTTTGATCAGAGATTATGTTCCTGTTGCCGCGATAGTCTTTTTTGCTTTTATCTTTATTTTGCTGGTGGTATTGCGTGTCTTAAAACCGGGTACTTATCGCGAGTTCTGGCAACGAAATGTAGCGTTTCGTGTTTCCTACTCGGTATGCTTTGTACTTGCAGGGCTTACATTTTTAATCGAGGATTCCGGCATATTTACACCGGCAATGCTGATTATATACCCGGTTGCAGCCTTTGTTTGGCTAATTTGTGATCTGCATTCTTGGCACCTGCGTGTATTAGAGGAAGATGGCATAGCCATGAGCATTAAGCAGTTGCAACAAGATGCTTTAAATGTTTTGCGCCCCAAAGATGATGAGCAGCGCTTGCATGTTGCCACTCACAATGACTCAGAACAAACAGGTCAAATCAGGGTGGGAAAAAGGTTTTCCGGCGTAGTAATTGCTGACAGCTATAGAGGCAAACACTTCAAGGGTCAAGATGAGTTAATCGTTTCCAGCGCACATGACGGAGAAGACATCGATAGCAATGTCTTACAAGAAACGGATGCTAATACTGTAGAAGAAAATGAAGAAACGCCGTCCGTGGGTCGCTCTACAGCTACTATGTCAGTGGCGATAATGCTGTCGCGAATCACCGGTTTTGGACGTCAATGGGCGATGGCGTTCGCACTTGGCTCTACAGCTTTGACCTCTACGTATGTTATCGCCAACAACATTCCAAACCAGCTATACGAAGTTGTTGCCGGTGGCGTATTAACAACTGCATTTTTGCCCATATACTTAGCACAACTAAAGCGTAAGGGGCGCAAACCTGCCGCAAATTATGCCTCCAATTTACTCAGCATTTCAACAATCTTGTTGGGACTGGTAGCTTTATTAGCTGCAATCTTTGCTCCACAAGTTATTTATGTTCAAACATTTTTGGACAGCAGTTTTGATATGGAGCGTGCGGTATTCTTCTTTAGAATATTTGCCATACAGATCGTGTTGTATGGTGTCGGAGCCATGATCAATGGTCTGCTAAATGCACATCGCAGCTTTTTATGGCCGATGCTTGGACCGGTGTTTCAAAACATTGTTGTGATCATTACCTTTATTGGTTATCCATTTGTAAATACAATTGACAGAGAGTTTGCCTTTGCCTGGCTAGGCATCGGAACAACGCTTGGAGTTGCCATACTTTTTGCCGTTCAACTGCCGGCACTGATCAAATTAAAGATACCGCTGCGGTTTAGAATAGACCTCAAGGATCCGGCACTTAGAGACACTTTCAAGCTGGCCGGCCCGGCAGTTTTGTTTGTCATCATGAGCGTTATCACCATGATGGCTTTGACAAACTTTGCTACCGCAACCGTCGCAGACGGACCGGCGACAATAGAGTACGCAAGGCTTTGGTACATGCTCCCATATGGCGTAATTGCCGTTGCTCTGTCTACAGCTTTGCTAACAGAAATGAGTGAGGCTTCCGCAGTTAATCAGTGGAGCAAGTTCCGCGACAACGTGCGCTTAGGTTTGCGTACAACCTTGTTTTTAATCATACCGCTAGGTGCACTTTTGTTTGTCTTGTCCCATCAGTTTGCCGATCTCTACAGATTTGGCGCTTTTACGTCTGAGGATGCTTTTGACGTAGGCACTATCCTTATGATATGGAGTCTTGCCTTGCCGTTTTATGCTGCCTACATGTTTATTTATCGCGTGTTCTCGGCAATGCGCAATCTCAAGCGCTTTGTAATTATCGATTCTATTGGACGTGTGGTTCAGATCGCCATGTATGGACTGCTAACCTCCGGTTATGGCCTAATTCCCAGCCTTGGACTTTTAGGTATACCGCTTACAGACATCGTCATCAACTTTTTGCTGTGCGCTGCGATGCTTTATCATCTCCGCAAGAAGATAGGCTCGTATGGGTTGACCCAAATTGTGCTTGATGGTGTTAAGATACTCATTGCAGCAATTGCGTCCATAGTGCCAGCATTTGTGTTCTTGATATTTGTTGATTTACCAAACCCGCTTATTTCGCTGGCGATAATAGCCGGTTTTGGCATTCTTGCACTAGTGATCTATTACTGGATGTGCAAACTTCTTAAAGTGCCGGAAATAGAAATTGCTCAAAGCTTAGCCGGAAAGGCGCTTCGAATTGTGAAAAGGGGTAATTAACATGTCTGAGCGCACAGGTATCACGGTTTTAATGCCCGCTTTTAACGAGGCCGATAAGATAGGTGCAACGGTAAACGCTACCCTTAAAATTGAAGGTGTAGATCGAGTTATCGTAATTGACGACGGTTCCAAAGACTCAACTTCTGAATATGCCGAGAAAGCCGGAGCTGAAGTAATTCGCCAGGAGCGAAATAGCGGAAAAGGTGCGGCGCTGCAAGCCGGAGCCGATAAGTTACTTGCAGAGGTTTTAGCGGGTGCCAAGGCGCCGGATATTGTGCTCTTATTGGATAGCGATCTGGAGGCCAGTGCAGCTGAAGCAGAGAGCTTGGTGTTTCCGATTGTTTCTGATTGTGCCGACATGACAATAGGCGTGCTTCCCGCCCCTGTTGGCAGCGGCGGCTTTGGCGTAGTTAAAGACTTGGCTCGTCGCGAGATCCGAGAATTGGGTGGTGGCTACAACGCCCAAGCACCCTTGAGCGGTCAGCGCGCATTAAGCTGGGAGTGTTTTAGAGCCGTCTTGCCTTTTGCTCAAGGTTACGGCGTGGAGGTAGCGCTCACTATCCGCGCTCTTAAGCAGGACTTTCGCATATACGAAACGCGTGTAGAAATGCAACATCGCGCAACCGGAAAAACCGTCTCCGGATTCATACATCGCGGCAAGCAATACCTAGATGTTTATCGCACTATTCAACAGTTATCCAAAGAGTAAACACTCTTTTAAGTTCTTTGGCTACAGGCTTTGCCTTTCACTCAAGATGGCGATTGTTCTGCATAGCAGGTTTTCTGTGAACTCCGCTTCACTCATTTCACCTGTTAGCCTACGTTTATGTTCCTCTGTGGCATCTATCCATTCGATGCGTGGGTCTCGCTTAAACCAAGTGCGTTGTCTTTTTGCGTAGCGACGTGTGGATTGCTTTATCTCGGCTACGGCCTCGTCAAGCGAACGCATGCCATCTAACACCGGAATCAATTCTTTGTAACCAATGGCTTGCTGTATCGCCGGTGCATCAGCATACCCTGCGCTCACGAGCTTATCAACCTCATCCAATAACCCTGAGCTGAGCATCTTGTCAACGCGGTTTTCTACTACCCGATACAGCACATCATGGTCTACGGTTATGCCTATAAACTGCGTTGGATAAACTGACTTAAAGCTTTCAAAACCACCGTGTTGCTCGGCATAACTGCTGCCTTGCTCAAGAAACTCAAATGCTCTTATAACACGCCTGACATTGTTAGGATGTATAAGTGCAGCACTATCGGGATCGCGCTGAGTTAACAAGGCATGGAAAGCTTCAACGCCCATCTCCTCGGCTTGGCTGGTTAGGCGTTGACGCAGGATTCTTGCTTCTTCTTGGCGCTTTGAAGCTGCATCCTCTATGTCAGCAAGAACCTCCGCTTCGATCTCTCCGTACAACTCGCGATTCTCATCAAATCTAAAATCATCCAATGCCGCACGCACATATAGACCGGTTCCTCCACAGACAATTGCCGGCTTGCCTTGACCTATCAGGCTCTCGATAACTCGCCTAGAGCTGCGCTGATACAAAGCAGCAGTAAAAGGAAAATCGGGCTCCACCAAATCTATGCAATGATACGGCACCGAACGCTGCGATTGTGGAGTTTTCGCGGTGCCGATGTCCATGCCCTTATACACTTGGATGGAATCTGCACTTACCAACTCTCCACCAAGTTTTAACGCACACGCGTCAGCAAGCGACGATTTACCGGTACCTGTAGCACCAACGATAGCAATTGTTAGGTGATTACCCAGTTGTCGCACTACACCAAACTCCCACGCAGGTACCATGTTTTTGCTTCGTTGATGTGTACCTCACAGATGCTGCCTGCGTAGTCTTTGGCAGCGCTGCCTTGCGGTAGTGGTACGTGCACTGTTTGGTTTTTAGGGCTTTTGCCGGAGAGCATTTTTGGGTCTCGTTTGGAGGTGCCTTCAAACAGCACCGGGATCACAGTATCGAGATCGCGCTGGTTTTGTTGGTAGGCGCTTTCTTGCACCAGCTCTACCAGCGCATCGAAGCGCTGCTGGATCACTTCGTGCGGTGTATCGTCGGTCATGTCTGCGGCAGGCGTACCCTCGCGTTTGGAGTAGATAAAAGTGAAAGCCTGTGAATAGCCTACTTCACGAACCAAATCCATGGTTGCCTCAAAGTCTGCTTCTGTCTCGCCGGGGAAACCTACGATTATGTCGGTGGAAAAGACAACGTCTTTGCCTTGCTCCTCGCAGGCTTTGCGCACTGCTCTGACCAGCTTGAGATACTGCTCGGCGGTGTAGCGGCGATTCATAGCCTCAAGAATGCTGTTGGAGCCGGATTGCACAGGTAGGTGAAGTTGAGGCATAACTGATGGAGTTTCTGCAAAAGCAGCTATTGTGTCAGCACTCAGATCCTTTGGGTGGCTGGTAGTAAAGCGCAGACGTTTGACACCGGTTGCACCAACTGCTCTCAGCACCTCGGCAAAACGCGGCTCGCCGAAAAGGTCGCGTCCGTAGGAGTTTACATTCTGCCCGAGTAAAGTGATCTCCAATACTCCCTCACCTATCAAACGCTCTGCTTCGGACACAATATCTTCTATCGGACGACTCTTCTCGCGCCCTCGCACGTAGGGCACCACACAATAAGTACAGAAGTTGTTGCAGCCGGTCATGATAGGCACCCAGGCGTGCCAGGCGTGCTCGCGTTGGGTTGGTAAATCTGTTGCTGCCTCTATATCAACAGATAGCTCCTTTGAAGCTGCATCATCAATTACCTCTACTTGCTTGGAGCCATCTTCTAAAGAAGCCGCAATAAGTAGAGGGAGATGCGCGATATTGTGCGTGCCAAATACCACATCTATGTGGGGTATCTGCTGCACCAGCTTTTCGCCATCGCGTTGACCGATACAGCCGCCAACTGCGATTATGGGGTTCGACACAAGGTTTTTAAGCGATGCAACTTGCCCAAGCAAGCGTACATCAGCAGCCTCACGCACACAACAGGTCATAAATACCACAATGTTTGCTTGATCTGCGTCTGCTACCTCATGGGCTCCCAATGCCTCAAGCATTCCGGCAACACGCTCGCCATCATGCTTGTTCATTTGGCACCCAAAGATGCGCAAATGATAGCTGAGTCCCTGAAACTTATAAGTTGAAGTTGATTGTTCTTTTGTCACTGTAGTTTAAAGTCTTATCGATCTAGTGTCCGGCATTATTTGTTGCTGTGCCATGATACAACATTGTCGCAAGAAATTTACAGACTGGAAAAGTTATGAGAAGTTTGCGCCGTAAGCAGCCCAATCAAGTCTTGCGTCTTCGCCCAGATCGGCTTTTTTGATGCCTCTGAGATAGCGTGGTTCAACTGTAAAGCGGATTGCAGTTCTGTTCTCACCATTGATATTAATATCTGCAAAAGATGGAGCACAGACAATTTCGATACCCACAGGAGACAAAAAACCACGAGCAATTGCAATAGCTTTTACCGCCTGATTAACTGCACCGGCACCTACACTTTGGATTTCAACCGGAACACCATCCTTAATCATGCCGGCGATAGCTCCGGCTACAGAAGAAGGGGATGACTTAGAAGATACTTTGAGAAATTCCATTGCGTTTCTGCTTTCTCTGCTGTATTAAAACTTCGTTTAGTGCAAAACTGCTTATTGCTGTTGTACAAATTTTCTACGTTTTTTCCGTTTAAAATCGTTACAAAAATGTTAAACGGGCAGTATAGTATCTCATATAGTTAAACAAAATATCAATAGAGCGACAAAAAACATGGTCTTTCTTGGCTGATTTTGCAGGAATTTGTCTCAAATAATGCTATTTTCCCATGATTTTTAGCTGCCTCAAGTTATTTTATGATGTTCATAAATAGACCACTTCGGGGTTTGGGTTCGAACCATGTTGATTTTGGTGGCATCAGTTGCCCGTCATCTGCTACAGCAAACAGCTCATCCAGCGAACAAGGATATAGCGCAAACGCTACTCCCCCACCTGCCTCGGTGTTCTTATCGCATGATGGGCGCGCCTGATCGGATCTACGCTTTAGTTCTTCCAAACCTCTTACTCCACCAACATAAGCTATGCGTTTGCTGGAACGAGGATCATCCACACCCAGTATTGGATCAAGCAACAATTCGTGCAGCAAAGAGACATCTAATCCTCTGACTGCATCTGCCGGGCGTAATGCCTCATCCAAAGATAACATGTACCACTCATTGTCAAGATACATTGCAAACTCTCCGCGCCTTGAAGGTTTTTGCGGGTCTTTGCCAACTTTTTCTACGCTAAATGCACATTTGATCTTTTGCAAAAGCTCGTCAGACGAAAGTTCGTTTTTATCAAAAACAACACGGTTGTAGTCCATTACTTTTAGTTGGTCTGACGGAAAAGCAACCATCATAAAATAGTCTGATCCGCCTGCTCCGCCACGTTCCTTGCCGATATTGCATGCTGCGGCAGCTCTATGGTGTCCGTCGGCAATATACATTGCATCCAGTGAAGAAAACCCATTTTGTATGTCTTCGCTTGCTGCTTGGTCATCTACACGCCACATCGTGTGCCGCACATTATCCGGCGATATGAAGTCGTATAGAGGCTCACTGCTTGCAACAATGCGCTCTACTGCATTATCTATCAGCTCGTGTGCACGATATGTAACCAGCACCGGTCCTGTTTGAGCAGAGAGTGCCTCGATGTGCTTAATGCGATCTTCGAGTTTAAAGTGGCGGGTATTCTCGTGACGTTTTAGCACTCCTGCAAAGTAGTCTTCAATGGCAATGCAAGCAGTGATGCCAATTTGAGAATGACCATCTTTTTGCAGACGATATAGATAGTAATACGGCTGCTCGTCTACTTCAAAAACACCTGATTCAATATCTTCATTAAAAATACCTGCAGCTTTTGCATACACTTGCAGATCATATTCGCTTGTCGTATCAGGAAATAAAGCAGCGGTCTTGTCGATGCGCAGAAACGATAAGGGGTGTTTTTCTATCTCTGCAGATGCTTCATGACGATTGAATACATCGTAAGGTAATGCTGCTACATCCGCGGCTAAGGCTACGCGTGGACGGCAACACACAAAAGGTCTAACGTCTGCCAAAAGGGTCTCCTTTGTCATAATTAGGCGTTGGAATCTCACCTAAAGCTTAAGCTCATTATACTTGCACTCAGATCTAAAAATCTCTTGCATTTCCACATAAGAAGCCGACGTAAAAACTGGGCGACAAACGGTTGAAGTTGCCTGCAGGCAGTAAGAACTTAAAACTAGTTTTATATATTAAGGCCAATTGCCAATTACAACTGCTGTAAACACGCCATCCTATCGCCCTTATTTTTCGACCGTTTACCTTGAGAGAAGAGTTCATCAAACCTTAAAAATATCCGCATCTCTTAGAAAGCACACCGTTCACCGGTGATAGCGATACTTTTTGACTTACCAACATTTCGAACGGGTCGATAATTCAAATGTTGAGGAAAAACAGAGGAGGCTTTATGCAAGAATCGTTATGGTTCGATTCGCTATGGCCCGTACTCGTAGCAATGCCATTTTTAGGCTTGCTTGCAGCAGCGGTATCAAAGCGTTCGGGACCGGTAATCCGCAAGGGGAAAGTTCTCAGACATGATGGTCCGGCTCGCTTAGCTCACTGGACCCATGCGCTAGGAACAGTTTTCTTGATTGTATCGGGTATCATTCTAGGTTCGCGCTTTACGCCTGCCTTTGTTACCGACTCAGGAAATACAGCTCTTTGGTTGAATGTTCACTTTGTATTTGCGGTCGTATTTTTATTTGGCACTTTTTATTGGCTGGGAAACACGATCATATCCAAACATCGCTTTCGCGAACACCTTCCACACAAAAACGCAATAAGTTCTACACTCAATCACTATGGTGCTCTTCTAAAAATCAAGGGTGCAAAAATGCCTGAAGAGGAGAAGTACTTTGAGAGTGAGCGCCTGGCGTTTTTGATGGCTTTGGGAGGTGCCGCCTTAATGGTGGTCACAGGAATTATCAAGGCTTTGGCGCATTTGGTCGATCTACCGGGCGAGTTTATGAACGTCGTTACTTGGGCACACGACATCGGTGCCGCATTGATGGTGTTGTTTTTGCTGGCTCACATTTTCTTTGGCGCATTGTTGCCGTTTGCTTGGAAGGCGCTACCTTCTATCTTTACCGGCTACATGGACGTTGAAGCTGCAAAACATGAGCATCCGGCATGGATGAAAAATGTTGCTGACGTAGAAATTGATAACAAGGAGAAAGACAGCTCAGCTGGAGAGGAGCAAAAATGACAGCTGATAAGAATATTAACGCGCAGGTTGACCAAGACAGCGGTGTTACCAGGCGCAGCTTTTTAGCCGGACTTGGCGGGCTTGGCGTGGGTGCCGTAGTTGCATCGGGAGTCACCGCCATGTTGCTAAACGATGATGCTTATGCAATCCCGGTATCCGGAGGATACTTACTCATCGATTCTAAAAAATGCGGTACTTGCGAGTCTTGCATGCTGGCCTGCACTATGGCGCATACCGGCGAGGGCAATCTCAATTTGTCACGCATCCAGATAAGATATAACCCACTTGGAAAATTCCCCGAAGACGCTGTGCAACACCAATGTCATCAGTGCCCATTCCCGCCATGCGTTGATGCCTGTCCTACCAAGGCAAATCATGCTGATAAAGCAACCGGTGTGCGCATGATCGATCCAAACAAGTGTATCGGTTGCGAGCTATGTATCAATGCCTGTCCGTATACACCATCGCGTGTACAGTGGAACTACGAGAAGAAGTGCTCGCAGAAATGCGACCTGTGCTTGGATACCCCCTATTTTGAGCACGAAGGTGGCCCGGGCGGAAAGCAAGCTTGTGTTGAGGCTTGTCCTATGCGCGCTATTAAGTTCACCACCGAGATCCCGGATCAAAAAGAGAGCGGCTACGACGTTAATCTTCGCACGGATCACTGGGCAAAGGCAGGTTTTCCGATGGACGATGCCGGAAAGACCTTACCCTCAACATCTGTACCCCCCAAACCAAAAGAAGACGCAGCAACTGCTACGGCTGCACATTAATTAGGAGGAAAAACCATGGCTACTATGGCTAACGCGAGTGGTGGATACGTTGGCAAAATCTTGATCTTGGATCTGACTTCCAAGAAAAGCGAGATTATAGACTCCACACCTTATCAAAAGTATTACGGCGGACACGGCATGGGACAAATCTTGTTCTTTGAGCATTGCACCGATTTCAAGTGCGGACCCCTTGACCCGGAAAACGTGACCGTTTTTGCAGCCAGCCCGTTCTCGGGTACGCCGGTACCTTCAGCTTCCGGTCGTATGGAGATCGTAGGCTTTGGCACACGCCCCGTACCTAATTGGTTCACCCGCTCCAGCATGGGTGGTAGAGTGCCTGCAGCAATGAAAGCCTGTGGATTTGATGCGGTCGTCGTTAAGGGTGCGGCCACTGATCCGGTATGGGTAAATGTCATTGACGAAAATATTGAGTTTGTCGATGCGACAGATCTTTGGGGCAAATGGACCGATCAAACTCAAGAGATTATTTGGGAGCGCTTGAGCCACGGCGCACCGGATGGCGAGTGGTACTCGATCAATGGCACACGCGATGGCGGCAACTCCACACAAAAACCTGCTGTTATGTGTATCGGTCCGGTATCCGAAAAGCTTGGCGCTGCCGGAACCATCACCCACGACGCAAATCATCATGCCGGACAAAGTGGTTTTGGCGCGGTATGGGGTGCAAAAAACCTTAAAGCTGTCAGCTTTGTGGGTACAAAATCAATACCTGTAGCTGACCCAACAGCTTTGATTAGCTTGCGCATGGATTTTCAGAAGAACCATGCTTATAAAGTAGACGATCCTATCTTGGAGACTCCGGATCCGGATCTACCAACCTACGGATTTATTACACGTCACCCCGGATTCAACTCGATTATGTGGGGCACTCGCGATATGNNCGCCATCCGGGATTCAATTCGATCATGTGGGGCACTCGTGACATGATCGCTCGCCCATCCGGGTGTCAAGGTTGTGTGCGTAACTGCAGACGCAACACAGACAGCGGAATTGGCAACGAGTCGATGTGCGCAGCTTCGCTTTGGTATTCAGTCGCCGATAGCCTCGAAGTTCAAGTGCGCGCTCATGACCTGATGAATCGCCTTGGAATCAACGGCTTTGAGTCCGGTTTGATGCCCTATCTCTACAACCTCTATAAGATGGGCGTGTTGGGACCGGGTAAGCAGATCGATTCTCAACTGCCGTGGGAGCGTTTTGGCTCATGGGACTTTATTGAGTCCTTCTTGATGTCGATGGCTGATCGCACCGATATCGGCGCAGACTTGGCCGATGGCTCAATGGCAGCATTCCAAAGATGGGGCCGCTGGGAAGAGGACACGGCTTCCGGTCTTGCCGCTTGGCCTAACTGGGGCTTTGTGGAGCACTACGACCCACGTTTGGAAGTTGAGTGGAGTTACGGCTCTATCTTTGGCGACCGCGACATCAACGAACACGCCCTTAACTGGCATGTGCACTGGATGCCACTGATTTGTGCAATGGCCGGAGAAGCTCCGTTGCTGACAGCCAAAGAGCTCGCCGATACTTTGGCTGAGACCACAACTTTGGGCGATCCGATGTGCTTTGACTATAGCGAAGAAGGCATTTATTCTGACGCTAAGATCAAAGCGGTCTCGTGGCATCGTCACTACAGCCGTTTTTGGGTACAAAGCATGCTGATGTGTGACTGGGTATGGCCACATTTGGTGGAGTACGGACCCACCAACGGTGACGTGCGTGGAGCCTCACCACACTATGAGCCGCTTGCATACAAAGCCGCTACAGGACTTGACCTGACATTTGAAGAAGCTCTGGAGGCCGGACACAAGATCTTTACCTTTGACCGCGCCATCTGGTGCCTGCAAGGTCGTAAACCGGAAGACGAAGTCTTTACCGAGTACGTATATAACGTGCCGACAAAAGCCGCTTACTTCTTGCCAATATACAAAGACGGCGAGTGGAAATACGACACCTGCCTGGGTCGCACTTTAGATCGCAATAAGTTTGAAGATGTGAAGAAGCGTTTTTATGAGATCGAAGGTTGGGATCCCAAGACCGGTGTTCCACTACGTGAGACCTTAGAATCTATGGATCTAGGCTTTTTAGCCGATGAATTGGATAAGGCCGGACTGTATGCCTAGTTCAAGCTTGGAAAATTATGGAGAGTTGCCCTTTTCGCCGGTCACGGCTGAAAGGGCAACCTTTCTGCTTCGCGAACTAGACTGGGGCAATCACTTCATCGGCTCATCAATGAACCCTGCGATGGGAAACTCGGATGTATATTGTTACAGCCTAAACGGTGCACTTAAGTTCTTAACACAAGGAAGCTCTAGGTTAGGCAACTTAAAAGGCAGTACCAGAACCGGCATGAGTTGGGTGGAACCGCTTACGTTTATCTCTTGGATACGCGATAAGGTTGGTGACGCTGAACTTGCTGATGCTATTGAGACCGCTTTAAAAGAGGCTTCTGATAAGGCTGCGGCAAGTGAAGCTACCGCCAAAGATGAAAATGTTGATACTGCGCCAAAACCATTAGATCCATTTGCTTCTTTTGGCATTAATGAACTTGCACCCAATATTCCTTTCCTGCAACAGATAAGTGTGATCTCACAATGCGTAGGTCTACGTTTTATGCAATTGCAAGAAGCAGTAAATGCCGAAGAAAGTGAAAGCACAGATAAAAGCGCAGGTGAGAGCGAAAGCGAAGACCAAAACAAAGACGAAATTTCGACTGATGATGGCAAATGACTTGAGAAGTGATTTTCCTGCCATCAGTACTCCTGCTCAAGCGGACGGCCCCCTCAAGCCGTCCGCACCTAACATATATCTGGATAACGCAGCTACCACCCATAAACCTCGCGTCGTTTTAGATGCAGAGAGTGGTTTTTACCGCGATTTTAACGCAAATCCCTATCGCAGCCAGCATAAAGCCGGAATCAGAGCTACAAAACTTTACAATGCCTGTCGCGATATGATCGCCACTTTTATCGGTGCTGACAGCGATGAGGTGATATTTACTCGCAATGCGACCGAAGGCCTTAACTTGCTGGCCTATTCGTGGGGTTTAAACGAGCTTGGCAAAGATGACCGTATAGTGCTACCCATATATGAACACCACTCAAATCTTGTTCCTTGGCAGATGGTGGCAAAAAAGACCGGCGCAGAGCTGGTATTTTTGTATCCGGATGACGACGGTCTGATTACTGATGAAGAGATCAAGCGTGTGGTAACCGATAAGACCAAGTTAATAAGCTGCGCACATATCTCTAACGTATACGGATGTTCTTCTCCTGTAAGTTCTCTGGTAGCAGCAGCTAGATCCGTTGGTGCACGTGTGTTTTTAGATTGTGCGCAAAGCGTGGCGCACATGCCGCTTGACTTTCGAGCCATGGACGTGGATGCAGCTGTTTTTTCGGGGCACAAAGCATATGCTCCAATGGGGATAGGCGTGTTATACATCAAGCGCAAACTGATGTCCAACCTAGAGCCATTCATGTATGGTGGAGAGATGATCGATCAGGTGTCAAAGCTCACATCGACTTTCCAAGACGGTCCACAAAGATTTGAAGCGGGAACACCTAATGTTGCCGGCGCATTCAGCTTAGTAAGCGCGCTTGACTACCTCATGCAAATTGGCTGGGGTACCATTCAAGCCTCAGAACATGCCCTGACAAAACAGCTAATGGATGGTCTAAAGCGTATAAAAGGCGTGCAGATAATAGGCAGCACAGATGCCGAGAAAAGAGCCTGTTGCTTGGTGAGCTTTACCAACGACCTACTCAATACCGAAGACATCGCTTATGAGCTGGATGCAGCAGGAATAGCAGTACGCGCCGGAACCCATTGCGCCCAAGTGCTGCATAATTACCTCAAACTAACCGCAAGCTTGCGCATCAGCCCATGCTTTTACAACACTAGTGAAGAGATTGATCGCTGCTTACAGGTAATAGAAGAAATGCCTCAGCGCATAAACAGGCGCCTAATATCCAGCCTGCCCTAATCAACCCATTCCCGCCGCATCAGCATTATATTTGTGCCCTATTGCCTGTCGCCACCCTCCAAAACAAGTGCCAGCTCGCGAAGAATAGTATCGTTGCCTCGTGGCTCAAGTACGTTGTATGAAGTGGCAATCTCTAATGACAAGTGCTTAATTGAGTTTTTGAATCGCGGGTGGAAAATGCAGCAATTGTCTTCGGGATCATAGTTCCAAGGTCGCTGCCAATTACTATTATTGTCTGGAAACATCTGTTCAAAATAACGACACGCCAATTCAACGTCGCCATCAAAAACTTTGCATGTTTTTAAAAAATAATCATCGTTGTCCAAGACATAGCATGCGTTTCTAAACTTCAAGCTGGTATTTTGAGTTCGAATCTGATCTCTGTGTTTGTTTTCTAATGAACAGTAGTGAACACCAAGGTTCAGCTTTTGATCGATTGCAAACTCCAACAGCTTCAGACATTCAATCTCACTTTCACTTATTGGCAAACTACCCGCATAGACATAATCATAAAGTACCGGAAACGGAGGATTCTTGATGGTAAAACCGCGAGATTGAAACTCCGCCCAATTATTGAATGCATAACAAAACTCCAATAGATTGATTCCGTATATACCGATACTATCCAATTTGAGCAGTAACTCTTTCATTTGAGTCAAAGTGCCCGGAATTACAGGCATTTCTACCATGACATCCAACTTATATCTCTTTGCCATACGAATACGTTCAATTGCCTCCGATTGCACAAAAGACTCATCATCAAGTTTGATACTAAAACGGATCTCAGAAAGGCCTGCGCTAACAAGCAACTCCAATAGATCCTCATTCAACTGATAACCGGTGGTATAAAGTCTAAGGTGCGCGTTTGGCCAATTCTTGTGTGCTGTCTCAAAAAATGACAGTGCTTCTTGCGGAAACAAAAGAGGTTCTCCTCCGGTCAAAGCCAGATGGGTCATCTCTGTTTTGCCGGACAACATCTCCGCAAACTCCCCTCGCCAATCTCGCTGCCCAATAATGTGCTCTTCATAATTGCTTTGATTATTATTAAAACAGAAATAGCAATCGCGGTTACATTGAAGCGAATAGTAAAATGTCCTACTACCACTGCCGCCTGTGCAGGCTTCGCATGCAGTTGATATTCCGTTATTGGAGATACTGGCATCGCCATTGCGAAACCACGCTCCTTTGTTTCGCAGGTTTAGCTTTAGAGACGCGAGCTTATCGTTATGTGCATGAGCCAACGCAAAACTCACACCGGTATCTTCTATGCTTTGCATAAAATCATTGTAAATACCTTCGTACACATCCAGCCACTGTTGAAGCTGCGGTCGTGAAGCCTGCCTTTTGCTGCCCATTTTATACTCCTCGTGCATATGTAATTAGAAAAAGCGATTGTAGCACTCTATCGCTCTTTCAAATAAAACATTTTGTGATTATAAATACTGCTACTTGTTGTCATGCACTTCCCTAAGCTAGAACGCTGAATTCGGAAACATCGACAAGGTATTAGCTGCTGCCTTGAATAATTAAGAAGTAGTTTCCCGTAAACTTCACTGGCGAAGTGTCGAGAATACTCAACAAATATACTTAACAGTGCCACTGAATACATCGAGGCTAATCTAACAAAATTTGATTTTAATTTGTCCTAGATACGGTTAATATTCATTATACTGTTATGCATACAAAGAAAAGAGAAAATAGAATTAGGTATGGTAGATATGCCTGCATTATCAAAAGAACAAACATTGGAGAAGCCTCGGTCAATCAACTCAAGATCAGACTATCAGACGCGGATCGAGACCTTAAAAGACATAATTACAGAAAGCAACAGTGTCGTATTCTTCGGCGGAGCAGGAGTATCCACAGAAAGTGGTATTCCGGATTTTCGTAGTGTCAACGGTCTGTATAGCCAAAAATACGCATACCCGCCGGAAACCATCTTAAGTCACAGCTTCTATGTGCAAAACCCGGAAGTCTTTTATCAATTCTATAAAGATAAAGTGCTGCTGCCTGCACTTGCTGCAAAGCCTAATGAGGCTCATAAGGCTNNAAATAATCTTAAGCCACAGCTTCTATGCTCAAAATCCGGAAGCCTTCTATCAGTTCTACAGGAATAAGGTACTGCTTCCTGCGCTAGATGCAAAGCCCAATGCAGCTCATTTATCATTAGCCAGGTTAGAAGCCGATGGTCTCCTAAATGCCATAATCACTCAAAACATCGACGGCTTGCATCAAAAAGCAGGAGCAAAACGTGTTTTAGAGTTGCATGGAAGTATTCACAGAAATTATTGCGAAAGATGTCGCAGCGGATACACGGCGAAAGAAGTACTGGATCAGCTGGAAGACAACAAACTGCCACGCTGCAAAAAGCCCGGATGCAGCGGAACAATAAAACCGGATGTGGTGTTGTACGAGGAGCAACTAGACGACAAGATTCTGGATGCTGCAATCGCCTCCGTCTCCGAAGCTGAAGTTTTAATAATTGGCGGAACCTCACTGGCGGTTAACCCGGCTGCCGGACTGGTAAACCTATTCTCCAAAGAATCACTGATAGTAATCAACAGAGACATCACCCCAAGAGACACAGAAGCCAAGATACTTTTCAGAGAAAACATCGGCAAAGTTTTGGGCGATATTTACGCTTAAACTCAAGCAAACGTGCGCTTGAAATGCAAAAACTATTTTTCGGGATGGCGTTTACCTCGATTATTTGCTATTATTTACCTTTATAGCATTACCTTCTGCAGCATAAATGTACCCTTGGAGAATAGATGCTTTTATCAAGACCATGCGGGAATAGACTGCCTAGCTCCGTCAGGAGTTTGTTTTTGGTGCTTATGGCGCTGATTATTGTGCTGTCGTTTATACCATTTGCCTCACAAGATGCTTACGCTGTTACTTCGGCTGAGAAACAAGCGGAAGCTGACGAGCTTGTAAAACAATTAGACAACCTGCAAACAGAGCTCGAGAATACAAAAGTTAAACTTGCGGAAGCTGTCGCAGCTGAAACTGCAGCTACTGAACTTAAAGACGAAGCCAAATCACGCGAAGAGACAGCAGCTAAGCGCACAACTGAACTGCAAAAGCAGCTTGGTGATCGAGCGGTAGAATCCTATCGCCAAGGCGAGATTAGCTACCTTGACGTATTGTTTGGATCCAATAGCTTTTCTGAACTGATCACCACATGGGAATATATCTCACGCATCAACGAAAGTGATGCCAAGCTTACTATGGAGTCTAAATCCGCTCGCAAAGAGGCAGAAGAAGCTCGTTTGCTTTACACGGAACAAGAGCGCATCGCCTCTCAAAAACGACAAGAGATCGCAGAGCTGGAAGCTGATCTGCAACAGAGAAACAACGAAATGTCTGCCGAACTTGACCGTATGAACGAAGAGATAGCCGAGCTACTGGCGCAAGAAGAGGCTGCTGCAGCAGCGGCAGCGGCGGCAGCGGCGGCAGCTGAAGCAGCTCAAAACGGTAAGCAGGTTGATCCGCAGCTTATTGAGAAATTAGGTGATTTTTATCATCCTTGCCCTGCGGGATCTGTTTCTTCAAGATTTGGTTGGAGAAATTTCGATAATGCTTTCCATAAAGGTCTTGATTTAGCTGCCGCGACCGGCACGCCAATTTACTCGGTAAAAAGTGGCACCGTCATTATATCCGGCTATAGTGGGTCAGCAGGTTATTGGGTGGTTGTTGCTCACGGCGGTGGACTCGTGACTAAGTACATGCATGCCTACAAGCAACCGGATGTCTCTGTTGGTGATAAGGTAAGCGCCGGGCAAGTGATTGCCGGAGTAGGAAATACCGGCAACTCATTCGGAGCTCACCTTCACTTCCAAATAGAAATCAATGGTGTGGCGGTCGACCCTTATCCGTTCTTATATTAAAGGCTTACTCTTCCGGTGGGGTGCCTACTTTGATTCCCCGCCAGTCTACCCATGCCAAAAAGCGCTCCGGTACGTATAGATCCGGTTGAAATTGTTGAGCATATTTGGCTGCTCTTGCCATTGATGTTGCATGTGCAAAATCGCTGACATCGTCTATACCGGATACAGGCATCAATAACGCCATTGGAATGTCTTTTGTTTGTACTTTATCAACATAGGTATCAAGTGCCGGTCTACCCATTGTGTTTTCAGTCACACCTTGATGGTCAATATCTGTACCACGAATCCAACCTATAAGACTTACACCTGCTTCTTGACATGGCGCGTGCACTACCCCACCGTTTTCGCTGGTAGCCAAGAAGTATTGCAGCCACTTAAAGCCGTTTAGCAGATGCTCACGCGGAAGCAGTGGAATATCAGCACTCACGCTTAAGACACTATCAAATTCCTTTGCAAAAACTTTTTTGAAAGCGTCATCGTAATGGTCGTCTAAAGTTTCACCTTCATCGGCAATATATACAAACTCTCTGGGCCATTGACCGATATCATTAAAGGTCTTTTTCATAGCTTCAATATTGGATTCGGGCGTCGTGGTTACAAAGAGTGTGTATTTGTGCTCATCGGCATCGCTATCCAGAGCACGCTCGATTGCGTTTTGGTTTTCTAGTTCATGAAGTGCTAAACAGCATAATTCAGCGACATCAAACAAGCTTCTGCGAAAGATCTCCGCAGCTTCTTCTTCTGTGAACGGACCGCCCTTTTCTGTTGTCAGACGTGTTTTTACAGTCCCTGCGATGGGTGGCTTTGAGAATAATAACAAGGCATGGTTCCTCGTTGCCATTGACGTACCTCTTTCTTGAACAGATCGTATAAGCGACGAGTTGAATTGTGCTTTTCCCTGACCCCAGGATTTAACCCTCCCCGTCGGAATCAAACTATACTAGTATAGCGTATTACGAAACAAAATGCCTGATTATTATATCGACTTTACCCTATCCGTAGCCACTTTTTGATCAAACGTCCACAAGTTACTTATGCGGTGCAGCTTGTCATTTTCGCGCGAGTAGGAATCCGTAGCTGTAAGAACTCGTAACTATGGATCCCCGCCGAAGCGACAGTGACAGAGGGAATGCGGGAATGACGGAGGGGGTGCGTGAATGACAGCGATGGATGCGTTATTGGCAACAGAGGCTGCGAAAACAGAGAGGTGCGACAATAACGTCACCGTCCAAGTGGTCTTCTGCTCATTTCTGAGTGGGGTGCGGTAGTGAGTGTAAGGAAAATTACAATTCTTTAATGATATCGCTTACACGTTCTTTGGCATCTCCAAAAAGCATTGCTGAGTTATCCCTGAAGAATAGCGGGTTTTGTACACCTGCATAGCCTGTAGCCATCGAGCGCTTAAAGACGATAACTTCTGCGGCATTCCATACCTCCAGCACCGGCATTCCGGCTATCGGTGAGGTAGGGTCTTCAGTAGCCGCAGGGTTGACGGTGTCGTTTGCGCCTATGACCAAAACTACGTCAGTATCGCTGAAGTCTTCATTGATCTCGTCCATCTCAAGCACTATGTCGTATGGCACTTTTGCCTCGGCCAAAAGTACGTTCATGTGCCCGGGCAGTCTTCCGGCAACAGGGTGTATGCCAAAACGCACATTTACGCCTCTTGCCCTCAATTGCTGGGTTAAGTCTGCTACGACGGACTGAGCTTGAGCTACAGCCATGCCATATCCCGGTGTAATTATGACGCTGGAAGCATTTTTTAAAGAGGCTGCAACATCACTTGCGTTGACCTCTCTGTGCTGCCCGTAATCCTTTGCCTGCCCCACCACAGCACCGTCTGAGCCAAAACCACCGGCAATTACAGATATGAAATTCCTGTTCATAGCTTTGCACATAATGTAGGAAAGGTAAGCACCACTTGATCCCACCAAGGCACCGGTGATAATGAGCAAGTTGTTAGACAAGGTAAAGCCCACAGCCGCTGCTGCCCAGCCGGAATATGAGTTGAGCATGCTCACCACAACCGGCATGTCTCCGCCACCAATGCTGGCAACAAGGTGAATGCCAAGTAGTAGGGAGATTATCGTGGCTGCTGAAATTAGTGTCAGACCAAGACCGCCCCCCGGATACATGACAAAAATTACCGTCAAAACGATAAATACCACAATGGCACCAAGGTTTAAGATGTTTCTTCCCGGAAGCATTAATGGCGCACTTTTAATGCGCGCTGAGAGCTTGAGGTAAGCAACAATAGATCCGGTGAAAGTTACTCCCCCAATGAAAACGCCGATAAAAAGCTCTCCGGAGTGTATGGGATCAAAATGACCTGACGCTGCTGCCGACAGATAGCTTATCCAACCCACAAAAACGGCAGCCAGACCAACAAAGGAATGGAACAAGGCGATAAGCTCAGGCATCCCGGTCATCTCAACTTTAAGTGCACGCATTACACCAATTGCAGCACCTATCGCCATTGCTGCAACTATCACCACGATAGCCCATGTAAATGCCGGATTTTGCACTATGTACGTAAGACTTTCGGTCTCACCGGTAAAATAATTTGTATACTCGGCTGTATCGGAAATACCAAATACGGTTCCCAAAATAACAAAGATGAGGGCAACTCCCATGCCAAGCATGCCCAATATGTTACCTCTGCTTGAGGTCTCATGTTTGGAAAGTCCGGCAAGCGCGAGTATAAATAGCAACCCGGCAATTATGTAAGATCCGCTTATAAGCGAAAGCGGAATAGCAGTTGTAGCGCTTTCGATCACTTCTTCTATCATCATTGTCGGCTCACTGTCCTTTCTTAAACATCTTGAGCATGCGCTGAGTGACAGTAAAACCGCCAAAGACATTTATCGATGCCAATAAGATGCCAAGCGCAGAAAGAACCAAGATCGCTAGGTTTGTGCCTGCTAAAAGCTGGCTGGACTGATCAGTCAACACCAACCCCAAAAGACAGCCAACAATGATGATGCCGCTGATGGCATTAGTTACACTCATCAATGGAGTATGTAGAGAATGCGATACGTTGCCGATGACATAAAACCCTATGACCACCGAGAGCATCAAGACCATGAAGTGCCCCAGAAGTCCTGATGGTGATAAAGCAAATAGTATCAAAAGCGCAGCGGCGCAAATACCAAACAAAGCATATGTAACTCGCTTGTCCAAGGGCTTTTTCTCCGGTTTAGCTTGTGGCGGAGCCACGTCTTCTTGGCTCGAGTGAGCTGCACTCACGCTCACTTGNNTGTGGTGGTGGCCAGGTGACCTGACCGTCTTTTGCTACAAGCATACCGCGAATAACAACATCTTCTTCGTTGATAGTGATGTTGCCGTCTTTTTGTGGTGTGAGCAACTTGAAAAGATTGACTATGTTTTGACTAAATAGCTGAGAAGCCTGAGTTGGCAAGCGACCGGGAAGATCGGCGTAGCCAATGATCTTTACGCCACCCTCGGTGGTGACTATTTCGTCGGGCACAGAGCCCTCTACATTTCCTCCTGTAGCTGCCGCCATATCTACGATCACAGAGCCCGGTTTCATGGATGCCACCATCTCTTTGGTAATGAGTCTTGGGGCAGGACGACCGGGAATCAAAGCTGTGGTGATTATGATGTCTACTTCCTTGCACTGCTGTGCATACATCCTTGCCGCAGCCTCAGCGTAGTCCTCGGATGCTTCTTTTGCGTATCCGTCGCTGGATTTTTGACTTTCTGCCTCTACCTCAACAAAGGTGGCGCCCATGCTTTCAACTTGCTCGGCTACCTCGGCACGAATATCTGTTGCACGTACTATAGCGCCGAGAGAACTTGCCGTACCAACAGCTGCAAGACCGGCAACGCCGGCTCCTGAGACAAACACCTTAGCGGGGGGCACTTTACCTGCCGCAGTGACCTGTCCGGTAAAGAAAGACCCAAAGACACCTGCCGCCTCAATTACAGCTCTATAACCTCCAATATTGGCCATGCTCGAGATAACATCCAACGATTGTGCTCTGGATATTCTTGGCACACTATCCATAGCCAAAACCGTGATCTCTGCTTTTGCCAGTTTCTCTAAAAGTTCGGGTGAAGATGGGGCAGCGATGAGGCTTATGAGCACGAGACCTTTCTTCGCACGTTTGATATCCTCATCAGTTGGAGGGTTTATTTTACATACGATGTCTGAGTTCCAGACTTCGTCCTTAGTGCCTATATGCGCACCGGCCTGTAAATACTCTGCATCCAAAAAGGATGCCTTTACTCCGGCAGAAGACTCAATGATAAGCTCATGCCCCATTGCTATAAGCTTTGCAACCGTATCCGGTGTTGAAGCAACACGAGTCTCTTGAACATTGGGTTCTTTGGGAATCCCAATCAGCATTGGCTTACTTCCTTTCTTGTTGGATACACTGTCTGCTTTTAATAGTTATTATGAATCCAAAACATTGCAGCAATTTACTGTTTAACCGTTGCATTAATAGATTCTGCATAGTGAAAGAATAATTGTACAGAATGTGCAGAGTTTAACAAAGTGTTATTGCATTAAAGTCAACTAAAGTTAAGGATCGATTATTTTACAATCCTTTGAGCCGTCTTTTTATGTGATTTATTTTATCTTGCCGAATCGTGCAGGCAAGTAAGCACTTTTTTGTTAGTGCTTACGCGCAGCTTGTCGCAATGCCGATTTAAGACTGTAAACTCTCTTGCAGCCAGTTCTCGTTATGACTTCTCTTAACACCCGGCGTGGGGTCTTTAAGCACACCCAGCAATTTACGCGGAGTTGCTTCCATTATTAAGTCAGTTAGGTATTGGGCAGAACTCTCCATCCCATTTTCTGCCCATATACAAATCAATTGCGTCTCCCCTTGCACATGGTATTCGATCATATTTTCAAGTTCTTTGGTCACAGCAATGTGTTTGTAATCTCGTACTGTTTCTAAAAGTGTCTGTTTTCTGGCTCTGCGCCCATACGCAAACAAAGACTGGTAGCCCTTGGGCTTTGAGAGTCTTGCTAAAAAATGCTTGTTTTGTTGGAGCGCTTGCGTGTTTAAAAGAAATGCATCGCTAAAAGATAGTGATCGCCCTGTTTCGTAGAGATAGCGATGACATATTAGATCAAAAAACCATTGCGGCACAGCAAACTTATCAGAAAAATTATTGTAAAAAGTCTGGCGTGATATGTTAGCTTTTTCGCAGATATCAGATACAGTAACATCGTTCATTAAGCGTTGCTCAAGAAGCTCACCCAGAGCTTCTTTGATCTGCATCTTCATAGGAAAATCACGAAAAATAACCATGAGTGCCGCCTGTCTTTTTGGTTTTATTATAAACCGTAAAAATTGACATTTGCTGCTAATTGTAAAACTACTTTGACATAAAAAGTGCTCTGTAAATTGCCGCTCATAATCGCTTTGTTTAAAAATGAATTATAGAGATTCACATAAACATCGAAAAGTATGCAAAGTCAATCAGAAAGGAAAAGTCTTATGAGCGAAAACACAATAAAGGCCGATACTTTCGAAGTCGCAGCAGATGAAAACGACTTTAGAACAGCAGGTGCTATCAGATTTGGGTCGGTTAAAAATAAATACCGCGACGAAAACGGCATAACATGGACTAAGGCTCGCTGCTTTTTTGCCAAGTTCACTGCGGTATTTATGGCGGAGTAAACGATGATAACGAGGTTGTATGCATCAAACCATTGGATGCACAATCAAAGGTATGTACACGCATGGGTAAAGATGGCGAGAACTTTATTAAGTTTCACAACCACCCCAATCGCATAAACCATCCACTAAAGAGCCTTGGTGAGCGTGGAGAAGACAAGTGGGAGCAAATTAGTTGGGATCAGGCTCTCGATGAGATAGCCTCAAAGCTGCTGGCGATTAAGGCAGAATATGGCCCTGAAGCATTAGTAGTATCTGAGGGCACTTACCGCTCTGACCACCTATGGGCGCGTACTCGCTTTACAAATCTTTTTGGTAATCCGGGAAACATTATCGACCCGGGCACCATTTGTTGGTGCTGGACGCACACAATCAATATGGCAATGACAGGATGGCCAATAGAGACAACGCTGTCAGTTGGCGCAGCAGATGCCAATACCGGGGTGCTTTGGGGTGTACGCCCATACGACAAACAAGGTGAGCACGGCATGTGGAACCAGGTAAGCGCAATACTTAAGCGCAAGCAAAATCAAGGTCGCCTTATCGTCATCGACCCGGTTTGCACAGAAGAAGCAAAACATGCTTCCACGTGGCTCCCAATCAAGCCCGGAACCGATCTATTTATGATGCTCACTTGGTGCAACTACATCATCAGTAATAACATCTATAAGGAAGACTTTCTTAAGAACTGGTCAAATGGTGTGTTCTTGGTAAGAACAGACAACGGTAAACTATTGCGTGCATGCGAGGTTGAGGCTCAGGGCAAACGCGAGGACTTTGTGGTTTGGGACAATATTCGAGGCAGCATTACAACTTGGTGCTCTGACGAAAATCGTTATTATGTCGACGATGAAGTTGATGCTCAATTGCATGGTCGTTTTGATGTAGAGTTAATAGATGGAACAACCGTAGAGTGCGCCACATCCTTTGAGGTACTAAAAGAACACCTACAAACATACACGCTTGAGGCTTGCGAAAAGCTTACCGGTGTAGAGGCAAACAAGATCGAAGATGCTGTACGCACATATGCCACAAATGGTCCTGCGTACATTTGCTGGGGCGTTGGCGGCGGTGACATGCATGGTTACAATGCATCCTATTCAGGAGTTGCAAAGACGCTGCTCAGGATACTCACCGGTAACATTGACAATTTTGGTGGAGAGTACCTTGGAGATCCCGGTTTGCTTGATGAAAATGGTGAGAAGCACTTTGCTGTCAGAGATTCTGAGATGGAGCTTTCAGAAGTAGTAACTCCCGAAATGCGTGAAAAGTTCCTCGGAAACGAACAATTCCGCCTCATGAGCTGGAAAGGTTTCCAACTTACCGATGCTTGTTATCGTAAAATGTGGAAGATCCCTCGCCAAATGCTGCATATGATGTTGGTCACACCTCCACTTGCGTGGAAAGCCATTTTAGAAAGTGATCCTTATCCGGTAAAGGCTATGATAGCTTGGTCATCTAATCCACTTGCCTGGGCACCAAATACTAAAAAAGTTTATAAGACGCTAAAAGCTCTCGAGTTATTGGTGGTTGTCGATTACTGGAAAACCCCTACAGCGGCGCTTACAGACTACATTCTACCGGCTGCAGACTCGTTGGAAAGACCGCTTGCCACTACCGGCGAAGACTCAATCGATATGATGATGATTGGAGATCGCATCTGCCAGCCGCTTTACGAGCGACATATGGACTATAATTTCTGGCGTGATTTAGGCATACGTTGTGGTCAGGAAAGCGAATGGCCGTGGGAGAAGTACGAAGACGTCATTGCTCATCGCTTAGAGCGCACCGGTGTAACTTATGAACAAGCAACTGAAATGGGCTTTTGGATGGGCAGTCCTATCGAGTTTAACAAGTACGCCAAAACACTGGCTAACGGGCAAATTCGCGGCTTTGTAACACCTTCTCGCAAGCTAAAACTGTTCCCAAGTGTGTTTGAAGACTGTGATTATAATCCGCTGCCAAGTTATCGTGAGCTTCCGGAGACCTCGATATCTGATCCTGCTCTGGCAAAAGAATACCCAATGTGTTTAACCATTGGTGGCAGATGGTTCCCGATGTATCACTCAGAGTATCGTATGCCCGGTTACGGCACACGCTCGCAGTGGCCTGATCCCACATTCTTGATACATGCTCAAGATGCGCGTGCCATGGGTATTCGTGATAGCGATTGGTGTTGGATCGAGANNCTGCCTGACCATCGGTGGCAGGTGGTTCCCTATGTATCACTCGGAATATCGTATGCCTGGCTACGGCACACGTTCGCAATGGCCTGATCCTACGTTTTTAATCCACGCTCAGGATGCACGGGCTATGGGTATTCGTGACGGCGATTGGTGCTGGATTGAGACACCGCGTGGACGCATTCGCCAGCGTGCAAAACTAGAACATGGCATCGTGCGCGGATCAGTTCAAGTACAGCCCAGCTGGTGGTTCCCGGAGCTACCTGCCGAAGAACCATGGAGCCAAGGAGTATTTGAGTCTAATGGAAACGTACTCACCGATGACTCTATTGAAAGCCTTGACCCTATGGGTGGCCAATGGGTGGCTAGAGGCTTACTTTGCAAAGTGTACCCGTGCCTTTATCCGCGAGATCGTTCAGATGTGGTTTCGCCCGTTGTTGATTACGTTGAAAGCAATGAAGAAGGGTTCTTCCAAAAAGCTTATACAGATTTAGATCTTGGTAAGATCAAAAAGTAGATTATTTTAGCATTACCGAAGAGGTCTCTATCAAATGAGATCTCTTCGGTTTAAATGGAGGAATGCAGTAAATGAGTGCGCCAACATTTCATGTAAGACTTCTCAGAAAGTGGTCTTTTGAGGTCGATGCAGAAAAATGTCAACAATGTGGAACATGTATATCGGCATGCCCAAACAAAGCACTTGGATGGGGAAACGCTAACTTGCCCCAGACCATTTCGCCTGAGAACTGCTGCGGATGTGCGCTTTGCAAAGACTCCTGCCCACACCATAGTGCATGTTCAATACAGTCAAATTGCGGCTAAAGCACATTATGCAAGAATAGACTGTCTCAAAAGCATAAGCATAGCTCAAACTGCTATTCTTGCGAAGGATGAAACTCATAATACACAGTTAGCGTAATGCAAAAAGTATGGGAATCTTTTCGCCATAAGACTTTTGACACAGCTTTTTTTATTGTGCGTGGAGTCTGTTTTGCCGCCCTTTTCCCTGTCCGTTTCCGTTCCAAGCAAACTCACTGTTGGGATTAATTTGGGCTATTCGCTCACGCAGCTCACGCATACTCATACTCATACAATCCTCTATCGTTAAGCTGCTGTCCAGTTTTATAAGTTCTCTTGCAACGCTATACCTTCCAACTCCCATACCATAACTGTCGGCCTCATTTTTTAGCTGCGATGATACCGATGAGCTTTGTCCTGCGCATGGCAATGTGTTTATGCTTTGCTGACCACGATCAACAAGCTCTCTGGCTTGTGCTTCGTTGTCACAGATTACAGATATCTCTACAAACGAGTCTGCGTCTATAAGCGAAAGAAAGGCCTCATGATTCATTAATGTATCTAAAGCGTCTTTATAGTTCATCGATGTTATCGCAATTTTATTAATTAGTTTTTGCCCATCATCATTTGCAGCACGAACTGCCACAACGCTACCAAATTGATTTATACCTAACTCTATTGCTGGGTTTATCTCGATGCCCACAACAGCAGTTTCTGCTGCATACACCCTAAAGCCTCCTAGTCCGATGGCAAAAAGCATAACAATGGCAGCTAATGCGGAGCTTATCTTCCAGACTTTACTCTTTGTTAATTTAGATTCTGATGCCTGTAATGATGCATATTTCTCATCGATCATGGCTGTTGTGCCTTTTCTGACACTGGGCGGCAATTTTATCTCATTAAAAGTCTTTTTGATTTTTTCTTCAGGTAAGCTCATCTTAACACCTCCTTAAGCTGCTGCTTGCCTCTAGCTATCCATGAATAAACAGTGTTTGTTGGAACTTTTAGAATTTTGGCAATTTCTTTAGCCTCGTACCCCTCATATAATGCAAGGTATATTGCTGTCCGCGGTGGGTCGCCAAGTTCCCTGATTGCTTCGAGTATCTCCCAAAGTTCTGTGTCTGTAAAAGTGTGTGAGCTTTGCGGCGCCGTAAGTTCCACATCTTGGTCTTCTAAAGATATGTTTTTCCTGTGTGCTGCCTTCAACATGTCTTTACACGCATTTGTGGCCACACGAATAAGCCATGCCTTTATATGCTCCTCATCGTTGAACGATTTTTTACAAGTTGCATACTTTAAGATTGTCTCTTGAAAAACATCTTGCGCATCTGAGTGAGACTTAAAATAGAGCACACATACGCGCCAAATGGTATCACCATGTATCGTAATAACGTTTTCTATGTCAGCTTTTTTGCGCACTTAAACATTCGATCCTCATACGTCAATGCACAGCCTGAGCAAAAGCATGCAATGACAGTTTAATGCTTTTAATAAAACTTATCGACGTTTACCTGCACATCCATTACCAATACCTTTTTTGATCGGAGTGTTTGTTTTGTCTTTGCTTATGTCTCCTCGATTATCGCAAATACCATCATCATCTGCATCTACAAAACCAGCACCTGAACCTGTGTCCAAGTTGTCACAGATACCATCACCGTTGTGGTCAATGAAGCCTATTCCTAACCCCAAACCTGTAACGCAATTGTTGCCGCAACTATCACAGATACCATCTTCATTGTTGTCTACAAAATTTATATTGGATTTAACTAAGTTTTGCTCCGCTTCCCATCCATTAGATCCGCTCCCACCTACAGCATAAGCGATAACCGGAATAGACATGACAAGCAAAGCAACCAACATTACCGCTACTATGATCATATTCTTGCTTAATTTCATAATTTTCCCTCACAAAGCTCGTATCACAACCAGTGACAATTTTCTCATCACATATAACACGATCCTAAAACGTAAATCCTTGCAAAAAATCTTGTATTTTTTGTCTTTTAGTAGTTTACGCGCAATGCCATAGTGCCGCAGTAAGAGTGAAATAATCCAATAAGAGAGTCCGTGTATCAGCTCTGCTGAAAGCTAAATTAGTGTTTAGTGCAGAGGTGCTTGTGGATCAATCGCTCAATTGTTTGCCGCCCGCGTAGAAGCTCGGGCGTAGAGTGAAATCCGGTCGCAGAGTTTTTAGTGATGGGAAATGTTGCCTTACAGCCACAAGCACGATGATCGCACATGCGGAGTGTAGGTTTTACTTTCTGCGCGACACTTACTGCGCGTCAGTTCTTAAGGGATGCAGTGAAGAAGACAAGGCAGTTGTTTGGGTATGGCAGTTTTGTGGCACATGGNNAAGAAGACAAGGCAGTTGTTTGGATATGGTAGTTGTATGGCGCTTGGTATAGTAGTGGCTATGCAAGCACACGCTTAAGTAGGCAGTGCTGGGGTTAACACCCCAGACCCCAAGTGTGCGTAGTAGATAAATCTTATCTAACAAAATGCAATCAATGACTGATAAATAAAGAAGTCATCTGACTTATGCTTGAGAATAACGATTTTGTAGGCTCTTCGGTAGTTTGTGTGG
>DBCW01000130.1 GCA_002293265.1 Eggerthellales bacterium UBA948 | reverse complement strand
AGGCTGTGGGTCTGGCCGTCTCTAATCAATTCGAACGGACAACCATCACCTAGTTACTGGACGCAGCTAATCATGGACTTCAATGGCTGCATATGGACACGTCAAGACAGAAGCGGGTCTGAGGATATATGGAGTGAATGGAGTCGCATTTGGAGCAGTGCTGATCCACCATTAGTACTTACTCAAACTGTGTACGGTATAACTTTTGTCTGGGTCAAGCACGGACGCAATGTGGTGTGTGTGTGGAATGGCACAACGACGCAAGCAATAGCAAGCAGCACAGTGTGGCTGACAATTGAAAATACTGACTATCAGCCTTATGCCACAACAGCACGTGGATCATCCACTGTGTCTGCATCTGTAGCCTCAAGCATGACCATGTCGCTTGACGGCACTGTCCGAAACGCACACAACACTATCCCTCAAGGCGCTAGCCCTTGGGGAAGTATGGCGTATATCTCAAAGACATAAGATAAGGAAGGAGACTTATGACTATATATTGTCCGACATCAGACCGATTTGCACCAACAGCTCTATCTGACGCGCGGCTATACGATCAGCTGAACGGCCATCGCTCCGGAATCATGCCGGGAATTGGCGATGAGATGGCAGTGTCAATTGTTGGCCAAATGCTAACCGTCGGGCTTGGTGTTGCACTTCTACAAGGACGCGAGATTGTGATCTCGGAGCCCGAAACAGTGACGATCCCTCCAGAAGCCACTGCCGGCTGGTATGTCACGATTAAGCACGACCTGACAAGAGAGAATAGCTCGACGGGAACGCCCGGAACGATTGACTACATTCCGCTTAACAATCAAACAAGCATAGCGATTCTTCGGGATTTGATTCTTGACGATCTTAACGATGGCGGATCCGTGCATACGCTTGCGCTCGGAACGCTTACCGGCTCTAGTGCAGGGTGGGGCTTCACAAAGAACGCAGCAGCTAATTTGGGCAACCAGCCGACAAGCCTCGCAGATGGTGGCACAGGTGCTAAAACAGCCGCAGCAGCACGTACAAATTTAGGTGTGGCAAATGCAGCAGCAGCAGCGACGCAATCGACTATGGGGCTTTTGACAGCAGCAGATAAAACCAAGCTAGATGGCATTGCCGCCAAGGCTGAAGTCAATCAAAACGCATTTAGCAATGTTTACGCTGGCACAACTCTTTTATCAGCAAGCAGCAAGACAGATACATTTACCATAACCGGAGCAAACGGCGGCGGCGTTGATGTCTTATACTCTGGCGTTGGTAAAACAGCTGTTGTTGTGCTTAGTGATGCACGATACACAACTGCTGAAAAAAATAAGCTTGCTGGCATTACTGGCGGCGCACAACCTAATCCGGGAGTGGCTACCACTAGTGCCAATGGTCTAATGTCCGCAGCGCAGGTGACAGCTTTAAATAATGCCACAAGGGGCGTGGCTACGAACAAAAATAACATTAGCAGTCACGCAATCTCAATTCTTGCAATACAAACGCAACTAAATAGATTTGGGATTACAGCATCAGGCTCATTTGCCGCTCTCATGGAGGCTCTAGCAGATGTCACAGCAGGATCGCCCGGCGTTAACTATAGCACTGTGCAAGAAGGTGGACTTCGCATCTTGTCGATGTCAAAGAGTTTTTCACTTGCAGCTAATACAACAACGGCATGCGTATTTACGTACGGCTTGCTTGATGCTGCTGTATTTAATGGTGCTGCATTTGTAATCCCAAACGTTCGAACAGCTGCACCTAACGGCGTATCAGCGCAAGTCAGTGCAATGTCATCGTCTGGCTGCACGGTGAGCGTGTACCGAAATGGTGCGGCTACTACCGGAACAGTCGTAGATATCTTAGTAATTGGCAAAGCAGCTTAAAAAGGAGAGATCATGGGGATTAACTCTGCAATAGGAAAGATCACGGGAAGCAGTGATATAGCGAGGCTCGAAGCAGAGCTAGATAAAGATCGCGCTACAACCAATAGGCGAATAGCCGCGCTTGAAAACGAAGTGAAGCGGCTTAAAGCGCAAATCAACCGACTGGAAGCGAGGAAGTGAGGCTATGGATGTAGTACCAATAATCATCTCGATAGTGAGCACCACGATTGCGATCGGAAGCTTCATCGCTGCCGTCGTATTTGGTTTGCGCAAGAACCGGCGCGAAGATCACGATGACGTTAAGGAATACACCAAGCAGCAAACGCGACAAACACTAATGCTTGAATTAATGAGCAAAGATGTCGCTGAGGTTAAAAGCGTCGTTGAAAAGACCGACGGCAAGGTAGATAAGCTCAATGAGCGTGTATTCAAGGTAGAGCACGATATGTCTACTTGGTGGCGTGTCATTGATGAGATCAAGGCCTTTATAGGCTTTGGAAAGGAGCAGAAATGAATTGGAAAAGATGGACAAAGGCTGCCAGTGTTAGGGCAATAAAGACAGCCGGACAATCGTTTGGAGCCGCTGTTGTGGCTACTGGTGTAGCAAGCGCATGGGAGATCAACTGGCCGGTGATTGCGGGAATTGTAGTGCTGTCAACGCTCCTTTCTTTGGCCACGTCTATAGCCGGATTACCAGAAATTGCAGAAGAGAAAGAGGAAGCAAAATGATAGACGAAAAAGAGGTTGAAGGCTGTCCAGACGACTTCGATCCTTCAGCTGTAGATGCGGTAATCATTGACGCTTACCAAGAGGGGGATGGTGACGATGTATAGCATCAAATACATTCCGGCGAGCACGAGCAACTATCGTGCCGGTCGCAGTCACAAGATAGACCAGATCATCATTCACTTTACGGCAACCGAAGCCCCGGCATATAACAACGGCGTGTATTTCAGCCGCCCAAATGGCGAGACTTCAGCGCATTATTTCCTTGATGGATCCGGAACGATTATACAAAGCGTACAGGACAAGGACATAGCTTGGCATGCGGTACAAGCAAACTATCGATCAATCGGCATCGAGGTTGTGAGCAGCGGGAGAGACTTCACCGAGGCTGAGATATTAGAGCTGCAATGGCTTGTAACGTGGAAAATGAAAGAATACGGCATCTCTAAAAGCGGCGTACTTCGTCACTTTGACGTGACCGGCAAACAATGCCCGCGTCCTTATGTAGATAATGCTAAGTGGCAAAAACTGAAAGACAGAATCACCACGCAAATAGACACTCAAAGCAAATTAATCATTTATAGCTATTGGCGCGGTCACAATCAACAATGGGCTTTTGTTAAAGACAAAAACGGCAAGACCGTGATTGTCAATCGAAAGAGTGGCAAGGCTATAGACGTGGCAAATGGCGATTATACGCCGGGACAGCAACTCATTGCTTACGAGCAAAATGATGGAGCTAATCAGGACTTTACTGTTAAAGACGTAACGCCACAAGAGGCAGTAGGGCTTAAGATATCGCCTGTGCAAGCTGATAAATTAGCTCTTGCGGTAAGTGGCGCTAGCTACAAGGCTGGCACACCGGTGATCCTTTGGGACTACAAGGCTGGCAGCGCAGAGCAGCTCTTTATGCCTGTGATTGCAGTTAAGGTCAGCGGCGTGACTTATTACACGCTGTTCTCTTGTGGAGCGCTCAAGGCTGGCTTGCCGCTTTGTCTTGATGAAGCCTCATAGATACCCAAAATAAGCCCTTCGCAGAGTGCCTGTGAGGGGCTTCTGGCACCATTTGGCACCAATAAAATAAACTATTTACTTTTTACGTGGGTTTACCTGTGAGAATAAAACTATAAATTTCAGCATCTCAGTTTTCAAGACTGCCGCTTTCNNAGCCAGCCCTCCGAAAACATATGGGATTGTACCATAACTATTAACTTTGGGAATACTTTTGTTTCAATCAAGTCTTTTGCTTGAGCGCTTGGAGCAAATAATTCTATTATTAGTAGTGGCATATGGCACTAAATCGATCACAAGAAATTCTCTAAACATTAGAATAAGATGAAATATTATAATGATGAAGTAAAAAATAACTGTAAAATCAAAAATAATGGTTCAAATACTTAACACTTTCTGATACTATATACCAGCAGTCAAAAACAACGTTGACTTGCGATATCGATACAGAGCGTGATTGCTTGCAATCGGAAGTCATGGGATGAATACCCAGTACCGAGCTGTGTATCAAGGGTGGTGTCTATATATGGTTCCTTCAGCCAAACAGACCACCCACTACAATGTGCTCCCAGCCACACGGCTTCTCCCACCCCCCCCCATCCAGTCGTGTGGCTAGGGGGGCTTTCTTTTCCCAGAAAACCATATACACAAAAAAAGACCCCGATCACAAACGCGATCGGGGTCTCCTCAAAACTATTTGTTTTGTAACTAACTCACTTAAATGCACGCTTTTCTCAAGTAGATTAGTCTCTCAGGTATGACAGAGCTTTACTTTCGCGTGCATTAGCGCCTTTATAGGACTAAAGACCTATTAATCAGCGTAAGTATCAAAGTAACCTTGGATCAAGATGATCGGCGTGCCCTTGTCGCCACTGCCGGATGTGAGATCGCAAAGGCTGCCAAGTAAGTCGGTCAAGCGACGTGGGGTAGTTCCTTGCGAGGCCATATCGTTTACCATATCCATCTTCTTGTTCTTGATCAGATCCTTGATAGCCTCACCGGCATCTTGGCTGGAAAGTCCATTGAGCTGGTTGTCAGCAATGTATTTGAGCTTAAGCTCGTTAGGTCTACCGGTAAGACCTTCGGTGAAGGCGGGGGAGACCACTGGGTCGGCAAGTTCCCAAATACCGCCGATTGGGTCTTTGAAAGCACCGTCGCCATAGACCAAGACCTCAATGCTTTTTCCGGTCAGCTCGCACAAGCGCTCACAAAGAGCGTCAACAAAGACTTGCGTGTCACGCGGGAACAACTTAACAGAGTCCTCAGTAGCTAAATTTGAGCCTAGAAGACCGTAGTCCGGATGATATCCGCTGCCGTCAATCGGGCAGTTCAAAATCTCATCAAGTCCAATAACTTTTTCTGCACCGGCGGCAAGCAAGCGACGTTTAGAGCGAGTTCGACTGTGGATGTCTGCGGTGATCACATTTTTAGTAAAGTTGAGAATATAGCGAGGATCGTTTGCAAGAATGATCTCAGCTTTGCCGTCGCATAGATCTTTGTAATACTCAATATAATCCACTCCGGTAAAGGGGTGAAGCACCTTGCCAAACAGCGCGCGGAACTCGTCTTCTGTAAACTTGTCTACAAAAGGGTCAACGCCTTTTTCGTCTAGCAGATCTATATCAATAAGGGGGTTTCCTACTTCGTCAGCCGGGTAGCTGAGTTGGATGTACATTTTGTCCACCCCACCGGCTATGCCGCGAAGAATCTGAGAAAAACGATTACGGCTAAGAATTGGGAACACCAGACCAACTTCGCCGCCGGGAAACTTAGAACGTACATCTGTTGAGATTTGGGAAAGCGTGGCGTAGTTTCCTTGTGAGCGAGCAACTACTGCCTCTGTAACTCCGATGATATCGCGGTCATTTAGGGAAAAACCCTCGGACTCCGCTGCATCTACAATGGTTTTTGCGACGATCTCTACCAGATCATCACCCTGTTTAATGATCGGGGCTCTAATACCTCTAGTGACGGTGCCAACTGCGCGCATGTTCTACCTCTCTTGCTAGAAAAACGAAACTGCTATTAACGGCGAGCGTGCACAACGCTTTGCAACACCTATTAATAACAGCATTACTGACTAAGTATACCGCATTGCAATTAAAGCATAAGATTTTTCAGCCTCAGCTTGTTTACAACTTGGTTGCAAAGCATAGCAGTCTTCAAAAATTTCAAAACTCATTACATCGGTGATTCTATATTTTGCCGGTTTATTTGGCGATACAACAGGTGTACCATGTGTGTCATGACAGATTTAACAGACATAACGTTCATGCAGATGGCTATAGAGCAGGCTAAATTAGCAGAGCAAATAGGCGAGGTGCCTATAGGTGCAGTGGTTGTGTTTGGTGGCGAAGTGATCGCTGCCGCGCACAACCGTCGCGAAATAGACAAAGATGCTTCGGCGCACGCGGAGTTCACAGCTCTTTTAGAAGCCATGCGCAAATTAGATCGCTGGCGGCTTACAGGCTGCACAGTGTACGTAACGCTCGAACCATGTTTGATGTGCGCAGGTCTAATGCACCAATCTCGCATCGACCGCTGTGTTTACGGAGCCCCGGATCCCAAAGCCGGAGCACTTGGCACTTTATACAGTATCCATAGTGACGAGCGCTTGAACCATCGTTTTGAGGTGACAGCAGGAGTATGTGAAGAACAGTGTGCCATGCTTCTCAGCGAGTTTTTTGCAAGCTTGCGTACAAAAAGAAAAACCAAGGAGGGTTAATACATATGGATGAAGCTCAAAGCTTTAGCCTCAAATCTCCGGCCAAACTAAATCTGTTTTTGGGTATAACTCCAAAGATCGTAGATGGCAAGCACCAACTAACAACGATATTTACCACCATAGACCTAGCCGACACTCTGACATTTACATATAACGAGAGTAGCGAGCGCAAAATCACCATCGAGGTCATCAACAACCCCGGTATTGAGCCACTTAGCATACCCTCCGAAAAAAACATTGCCTACAAAGCAGTTGCGGCACTTGAAGAAACTGCGAATAAAAAGCTGCAAGGGCATCTCCACATTCAAATTGACAAACACATACCACACGAAGCCGGTTTGGCTGGCGGGTCATCCAATGCGGCAACAACGCTAAAAGCTCTAGCACAACTGTGGAGCATAGACCCGCTAAGCAAGCCCGTCTTAGAGGCAGCCAAAAACCTAGGTGCAGACGTAACATTCTTTTTATATGGAGGATGTGCACTGATGGGTGGAGCAGGGGAGCAGCTGCTGGAAGTACTGCCAAAGCCCCAACTGAATATCGTTTTAGTGCGCCCAAATGGAGAGGGCGTATCGACAGCAGCAGCATACGCAGCATTTGATGCTAATCCGCATCAGGCATCGGAAGTTATAGGCTTAACAAAGCTGCTTAAAGCAAAAAACTCATCTTCAAAAGACATCGCAAGCAGGTTTGCAAACAATCTGGCTCAAGCAGCGGAATCACTATTGCCTCAGATCGCAGAGATCACCAGGCAGTTAGAAACAAGTACAGGCGTATATAAAGCCATGCTCACAGGCAGCGGATCAACTGTCTTCGCAGTTTGTGAAAGCGCTCAAACAGCAAAACAAATCTCCAACAAATTCACCAAAGCTGGATACTGGGCAAAGGAGTGTATGTCTTAAACGAGACATGGCGCAAACATGCATCAGTATTTTGAAAAAGAGTGCAGGAAGAATTGGTAAGCGCAACTCAGTCGTCACTAACTCATAGCAGCTGCATCGTTTATAATGTCTTAAAACATCATTTAGCAAAAAATGAGAAAGGAATCTTTGTGGCGATCTCAACCGCTGATTTTAAAAACGGCAAAGCCATTATGATTGATGGTAAGCCATATACGATCATTGAGTTTCAGCATGTGAAACCCGGTAAAGGCGGCGCTTTTGTGCGCACAAAAGTTCGCGATATTCGTAGTGGTCGCGTTAACGACATCACTTTCAGAGCCGGAGAGAAATTCGATGAGATTCGCATGGAGACCAGAGAGATGCAGTTTCTCTACTCCGATGGCGATGAGTTTCACTTTATGAACACCGAAAGCTACGAGCAGCTTGCACTCAGTGCAGACATAGTAGGAGATGCTGCTAAGTGGCTCAAAGAAAACGATATCTCCCAACTGCAATATGCCGGCGAGGAGCTTATTGGCGTAGAGCCGCCGATGTTTGTAGAGCTGGAGGTCACAGACACTGAGCCCGGCTTTAAGGGCGACACGGTTCAGGGTGGAACAAAACCGGCGACAGTGGAGACGGGTGCAGTCATCCAGGTGCCAATGTTTGTGAATAATGGCGATGTTCTTAAGATAGATACACGCGACGCTCGTTATATCACTCGCGTATAGAACCCCTAGTACTTTTGGGATCTAACCAAAGCGCTGACAAGTTTCAGCTATGCGGTTCGAGCTTATGGCGTGCATTTATGACCTACAAGCAATTAGTCGGCACTTTCTCAAGTCTCGTTTAGGTGATAAATATGTGCCGCACAGCGATAACTCAGATAAACGGATTGGAGCCAAGTAACAAGTCTTAGGCTAAAGTCCGATATAATGCTTGAACGCTTTAGTTTATCGAGAAGCCGCAATGCACTTGACCTTGCGGCAGTTAAGGCTTCACAAAAGTGGAGCCTGTCATACATAGGTGAGGATGTAATTTTGAAAACCGGAGATAAGGAGGTGCAATGCGAACCCTACATATAATGGACACGACAATTCGTGACGCGCACCAAAGCCTATGGGCTACCAGAATGGAAATTGGCGATATGTTACCCATACTGCCAAAAATGGATCAGGTAGGCTATTGGGCGATTGAAGCTTGGGGTGGTGCTACATTTGATACAAGCTTGAGATTTTTGGATGAAAACCCCTGGGAACGGCTAAGAGCCATCAAGAAACATTGTCCAAAAACACCGCTGGCTATGCTTATAAGAGGGCAAAACTTAGTAGGTTACAGACATTATTCTGCAGAGATCGTTGATAGGTTTGTCAAAGCTGCTAACCGCAACGGTATTGATGTCTTTCGTACCTTCGATGCTCTAAATGATATTCGCAACGTAAAAGACTGCGCCCGTGCCATCAAAGAGGCAGATGCCCACTTTGAAGGTGCCATTTCATACACCATGAGCCCGGTGCATACTCTGGATAGTTTCATCGAGTACGGTCAGCTGCTAAAAGACCTTGGTGCGGATTCCATTTGCATTAAGGACATGGCCGGAATGCTTACTCCTTATCGCACCGAGCGCATGGTCAAAGCTTTTCGCGAGCAAATTGGGCTTCCGGTGCACGTGCACTGCCATTATGTTGGCGGTATGGCTCCGGCAAACTACCTCAAAGCTGCCGAGGCCGGTGCAGCAATTGTGGATACCGCCACCGCTCCCTTGGCATTTGGCAATTCTCAGCCGGCAGTAGAGATGATCGTGGCGGCGCTCAAGGAGAGCGGTTACGACACCGGTCTTGACTTGGATTTGCTATTTGAGATCGCTCAATATTGGGAAGGCGTGCGCGAACGCGGCAATTATAAACGTGGCGTAAGTTCTCTCATCCACATGCAAGTATATAGCCATCAAGTTCCCGGTGGCATGATGAGCAACTTGGTCAGCCAGCTGGAAATTCAAAAGGCTTCAGATCGCCTGCCTGATGTTATGGAAGAGATCGCCAAGGTGCGTGCGGAAGTTGGTTATCCGCCACTCGTTACTCCGCTGTCGCAAATTGTTGGTACTCAGGCTGTGTTTAACGTGATCACCGGTAAGCGCTGGAGTATCGTTTCTAAAGAGATGAAGGACTACATTGGCGGTTACTACGGTAAAGCGCCCGGTCCTCTCGACAAAGAAGTCGTTAAAAAGGTGCTTGGGGATGCCAAGCCGCTGGATGAAGACACTCCGCCTAGCAGTCTCGTTACTACAACATATGATGAGGTTGCTGAGGAAGCCGGAGATTTGGCTCGCAGCGAAGAAGACGTATTGATGTGGGCGCTTTTCCCAAATGAGGCTCGCACTTATTTATCAAAACACCGCACTTCCGAAAAGACTGCCTTTTTGCTGGAGGAGGAGTCTTCAAATACCAAGGAGGAACAAAACGTGGATATCAACCAAATCAAAGAGCTCATTCGCGTGGTCGAAGAGTCTGGGGTTGGGGAGGTAACTGTTGAAGAGGCCGGCACCAAGATTACGGTGCGCGCTCCGGGGCAATTTGGTGTGCCTGTGCAGTCAGAGGCTGTTGCGCACACAGAGTCTGTTCCTGAGGCCAAAAAAGCGTCAAGTGCGCCGGCAGATGGAGTAGATCGTCCGGGAACTTGGGTGCCGATAACTGCTCCGATGGTGGGTACGTTCTATGCAGCACCGGCTCCCGATAAGCCGCCATATGTGCAGGTAGGAGATGAGGTTGTTGCCGGACAATCTCTCTGCATCGTTGAGGCCATGAAGCTGTTTAACGAGATTCCTGCCGAGCAGATGGGTACAATTCGTGAGGTCTGTATAGAAAACTCTATGCCGGTCGAATACGGCACTGTGCTCTTTTATCTTGAACCGACCATAGGTTAACGATGCCTATGTTTAAAAAGGTATTAATTGCTAATCGTGGAGAAGTTGCGGTGCGCGTTGTCCGTGCGCTGCGCGAACTCGACATAAAAAGTATAGTGGTTTACTCCGAGGCCGATAAAGACACGCTGGCTGTGAAAATGGCCGATGAGGCTGTGTGTATTGGACCGGCCGCATCGGCGCAATCCTATTTGTCGATGCCGGCCATCATTGGCGCGGCGGTATCCAGAGGTGCTGAGGCGGTGCATCCCGGCTATGGTTTTTTGGCCGAAAACGCCGAGTTTGCCAGGGCATGCGCCGATAACGACCTGGTGTTTATCGGTCCCACGCCAAAATCCATTGAGATGATGGGCGACAAGAACGTTGCTCGTGAGACCATGATGCGTATAGGCGTGCCAACCGTACCGGGGTCAGACGGCACCCTGGACACAGTAGAAGAAGCCGCAAAGTTTGCCGATGAAGTTGGATACCCGGTGCTTATCAAAGCCAGCGCCGGTGGTGGCGGTAAGGGCATGCGTGTTGTAGAAAGTGCCGATCAGCTTGAAAGCGCGTTTGACGCAGCCAAAGCTGAAGCCGGAGCAGCCTTTGGAAACGATGCCGTTTACCTGGAGAAATACCTGTTACGTCCACGCCACATCGAGATTCAGGTCTTTGCCGATGCAAAGGGTAACTGTTTGCATCTTTGCGAACGTGACTGTTCTATTCAGCGTCGCCATCAAAAGCTTCTTGAAGAGGCTCCGTCACCGGCTGTAAGCCCTGAGCTCAGGCAGCGTATGGGTGAGGCAGCATTAAAAGCTGTGCGCGAAGTTAACTATCTGGGAGCCGGAACGATAGAGTTCTTGCTCGACATAGATGGCAACTTCTATTTTATGGAGATGAACACACGTATCCAAGTCGAGCATCCCGTAAGCGAACTTATCACAGGAACCGACCTCATAAAAGAGCAAATCCTGGTGGCGGCGGGTGAAGAGATAAGCTTCAAGGATCGTGCACCATTTATGCCAAACGGACACGCTATAGAGTTTCGTATAAATGCCGAGGATCCGGATAACAATTTTTGGCCGTGCCCCGGTACTATAACATCGATCACTTTGCCCGGTGGTCCCGGTGTTCGCTTGGACACTCACGTTTACGCCGGATACAGCGTACCGCCAACATACGACTCTTTGATCGCTAAGCTCATTGTTTGGGGTAGTACTCGCGATGAGGCAATTGCTCGCGGAAAGCGTGCTTTAGAGGAGTTTAAAGTCGATGGCATAAAAACTACCATACCATTCCATAAAAAAGTTCTCTTTGAACAGGACTTCGAACAAGGTAGTATATATACTGACTACATTTTGACCCACGAGCAGTTGCTGGCATAATTAATAGCACGTAACTTATAGAAACGAAAAGGAGTTATTGACATGGAAGATAAAAAGCTTACGGGCGAGGGAGTAACCATCGCGCCGGGCGTGATAGAGACCATAGTCGCTTTGGCGGTAGCCCAAGTTGACGGAGTGGCTCAAGTTGGAACATCCGGACTGCCGGATCATTTCATGTCGGCCTTTAGCAAAAATAGTAAAAGGCGTCCATCCGGGGGTGTGCTTATTCTCGCTGATGATGACGATCAGATCGTCTTGGATGTGCATGTGTTGCTTTACTATGGCTACAAACTACATGATGTTGGCGAAAGCATCCGTCTGACTGTCGCCGATACACTTCTCGGGCAGGTTGGCATTGAGGCATCGAGGATCAATGTCCACATTGATGGCATTAGATTCCCGGAGTAGTTGATGGCACAAGCGCAAGGACAGCATCAGGCAAGATCGGCAGCAAGACGAAAAGCCTTACAGCTACTATTTGAAAGCGAAATAACCGGTGTGAACCCAGACCAGATAATTTTAAGTGGTCTATACATCGATGAAGTTGGCATTCCCTGCGACTTTACCAAGCTACTGCTTACAGGAGTTGGCAAACATAAAGAAGACATTGATAACTTGATTATTGAGACTTCCGAGAACTGGTCGCTGGATCGTATGCCACTTGTGGATAAAAGCATACTGCGTTTAGCTACCTTTGAGATGATTCACATCAATGATGTGCCTTACAGTGTGTCGATAAATGAAGCCGTTGAGCTTGCTAAGCGATTTGGTGGCGAAGATGATTCTTCGCGTTTCGTGAATGGTGTATTAGGGCAAATAGCAAGTCATCTGGAAAAAGTGCAAAGCGAAAGCGATAGCACCAAGGGTAAAAAGACTCCATCCAAGAGAGAAAAGAAGGCAGTGCATGGCTAGACAAAGCTCGTATTCGCATACAAGAGAGCGACTGGAAGAGATAGTCACACAGATAAAAGCCAAAGACATTCCTTTGGAAAAAAGCCTTGATCTGTACGAAGAGGCGTTGAGGCTTGGCAGTGATTGTGCAGAGCTTATCGATCAAACAGACTTCTCGGCAGAAGAATTAGAAAATGCCGGCACAGCGCTAAGTGACGACGACGCAGCGACTGAAGAAACGCCTGCAGCTGACGGTGAAGCGGACGTTAGTGGCGACGCTAACGAAGATACCGGCGATGATTTGTACGAAGATGACGCAGGTGTGGTAGAAGAAGACACTGATGAAGATACTGACAAGGAGATCGATACAGAATCAGAATCAGACTCAGACATCATACAACTTGAAAACCGAGACGTAGAAGAAGTCGAAAGACCTCAAGAAGAAGCCAATTAGCGGGTGTTGCTAAAATAATGTCAGAACACTGCGCCGACATACCAAGCACCGGACAAATCAGGGATCTCTCCAAAGAACAGCTAAATGAGCTGGCGGCAAAGATTCGCAAACGATTAATAGAAGTAACTTCGATAAATGGCGGGCACCTGGCATCAAGTTTGGGTGCAGTAGAGCTTATTTTGGCTCTACATCACGTATTTGACTTTCCTAAAGACAAGCTGGTCTTTGACGTAGGTCATCAGTCCTATGCGCATAAATCCGCAAACCTTCTCTCTCAGCGGNNATCAGTCCTACACTCACAAGCTGCTAACAGACAGACAAGATGTATTTGATACACTTCGCACCTATGGTGGCATTTGTGGATTCACGCGCCGTGAAGAAAGTATGTATGACGTACACGATTCCGGGCACGCATCAGATTCTCTTTCGGTCGCTCTAGGACTTGCCATTTCACGCGACTTAAATGGGGGAGACGAGCGTGTGGCGGCTTTGATAGGTGATGCTTCTATATCCGGTGGCATGGCTTTTGAAGCTTTGAACCATATAGGCTATTTGGGCACCAACATGACCATCGTCTTAAACGACAACGACATGTCTATCTCGCGAAACGTAGGCGCTTTATCTTTACACCTTGGTAAGGCGCGTATCTCAAAGCCGTACACCAAGCTTCGCGATACTGTAGAGGGTAAAATCAGCAAGGCCGGACGCGTGGGTCGTTTTTTGGTCGATGCCGGCGAAGCTGCAAAGAGCTCCTTTAAGAAACTGGTGGTTCCCGGTACCTTTTTTGAAGATATCGGAATTGTTTATATCGGTCCTATTGACGGGCACAACGTCGAGCTTGTTTGTGAGGCATTGCGCGTTGCCGGCAAAGCAACAGGGCCGGTGCTAATCCATGTAGTAACACAAAAAGGACGCGGCTTTGCTCCCGCAGAAATGCAGCCTGATGTTTTTCATGGAGTAAGCGGATACGACCCGGATACCGGTCGCTTTAATGTTAAAGCTGATAAAGCGGCGACATACACAGATGTATTTTCCAAAGCTCTGGTAAAAGAGTCCGAGACAAACGACAATATTGTTGCGCTCACTGCTGCTATGCCGGACGGCACCGGTCTCACGGCATTTAAAGATGTGCATCCAAAACGATTTTTTGATGTAGGTATTGCCGAGGAGCATGCAGTTACTTTGGCCAGCGGTCTGGCCATAGGCGGAAAACTTCCAATTGTTGCTATTTATTCCACGTTCTTGCAGCGCGCTTATGATCAGATTGCCATAAATGTTGCTCTGCAAAACCTGCACGTTGTTTTTTGCGTGGATCGTGGTGGCTTGGTGGGCGAGGACGGTACCACTCATCACGGTGTGTTTGATCTGACGTACTTACGCAGCTTGCCTAACATGAAGATCTTGGCGCCGGCCGATGCTCAGCAGCTAAGAGATGCTTTGCATACCGCGATAAAAACTACGGATGGTCCTATTGCGCTGCGTTACCCAAGGGGTGAGGCGCAAAATGTCATAATGCCACTTGGGTCTGAGGCAGACGGTTTGAATCCTATCGGGCAGCCGCCGGAGCAGATATTGCCGATAGGAAAGGCAGTAAAGATCAGAGAGGGCAGCTCTGTGAGCATTCTTGCTATTGGCAGAATGGTCGAAAATGCTTATAAGGCAGCAAGCATATTGTCTGAAAATGGCATTGAAGCTGCGGTATACAATATGCTTTGGGTCAAACCCATAGACGAAGATGCTGTGCTTGAGGCAGCAAAGACCGGATTTGTTGTGACTGTTGAAGAGGGAACCGTTGTTGGGGGATTTGGCTCCGCTGTTTTAGAAGTACTTGCCGCGCGTACCGGTAAAGCCGGTGGTGCAGAAGCGACCATGCCTCGCGTATTAAATATTGGCATTGAGGATAAGTTTGTAAGCCACGGGAGCATTGAGCAGCTACTTGATGAGCAGGGATTAACTGCCAAAAAGCTTGCCGGAAGGATAACTGATGCCCTCAGACAGGAAGATCAAACTTTCTGAGCTTTTAGTTCAGCGAGGGCTCGCAACGAGTGTAACGCAAGCTGAACGGATTATAATTGCCGGAGATGTAAGGAGCGGTAGCGAGGTACTTACCCGCCCGGCTATGCTGGTTTTTCCATCCGAAGAAATAGAAATACAAAACGGTGGCAAGTATGTTTCGCGTGGTGGAGAAAAACTGGCTGGTGCCTTGGAAGACTTCTCCTTTGACGTAAGCGGATTGCGCTGCTTGGATGTTGGGGCTTCAACCGGGGGATTTACCGACTGCCTTTTACAGAACCACGCTCAAAGTGTTGTGGCAGTTGATGTGGCTTACGGACAATTTGCTTGGCAACTTAGAAATGATGAGCGCGTCAAATTGCTGGAGCGCAGCAACATCAGGTCTGTTGAGCCTCAAGATATCGCAGCACCTTTTGACCTTGTTGTTGCCGATGTCTCTTTCTCATCACTAAGAAATCTTTTTTCAGTGTTTACACGTTTCCAAGAAAGCGGTGGCGCACTTATCGCGTTGGTCAAGCCACAATTTGAATTAGGCTTTGAGTTCACCGGTAAAAAAGGCGTAATTGTTGATGCGCATCTGCACACTCTTGCGATAACTCGCGTCTTAGAAGCTGCACCTCAAAATGGCTATTTGCCTATAGACCTTACATATTCTCACCTTAAAGGGCCAAAGGGTAATATTGAGTTCNNGGCAAGATGCCTAAAGCCACACGAGCGCAAGGACAGTATTGATGTTAACATTGATGTTGACCAAGTTGTAAAAGACGCACACTTGCAATTAACCAAAGAGTAGAGTTTTTGAGGAGTTATGAAAGTTCTATTATTTAATATGGTCGTCGATGGCCAAGAGGCGCATTATCTAGATCCTGTATGTAAGTGGCTGGATGATAAAGGCGTTGAGTATGTAGTATTTTCTGACGAGGTATTTAAAGACGGTCACGACCAGCGTTTTAAAGACATGAGTGCTTCGGTTTCGAGTTTTGATATTGTCTGTAGTTTTGGAGGAGACGGCACTACGCTGAGAGCCGCTCATGCGATAGGAAAATCCGAAGTTCCGTTGATCAGTTTTAATTTTGGTCACCTTGGATTTCTGGCCGGCGCTAACGAAGAGGATCTGTTTTCAGCACTTGAAGCAGCAATTACCGGTCAGCTGACCGAAGATCCCCGAGCGATTCTTGAAGCAAAGGTCAGCTACAAAAATGGCTTAATAGAGTACCACATAGCTTTCAACGAATTGGTAGTTTCGCGTGGCCACTTTGGACGCATAGTAACTTTGGATCTTGAGATAAACAACAACTACCTGGATACCATTCGAGGTGACGGTGTGCTTGTCTCAACATCTACAGGCTCTACGGCTTATTCGCTTTCTGCCGGAGGGCCAATTATGGCTCCTGATCACGAGGGTCTTTGCGTTGTACCTATCTCGCCACACAGCCTGGCTTCACGCGCGGTTATAACTACAAAAATGGACACGGTAACAATAATGCCAAACGCCGAGAACCGTCAGCGTTTGGTGCTTTTTATTGATGGAGAAGTATTTTGGATTCATCCCGGCAGCAAGGTTGATGTATCGGAGATTGCCGATGATCCAAAAGGCGAAGTCATAAGCGTAGAAGTTGGCGTGAGCGATAAAAAGCTTAATCTGAGACGCTTTGGTAAGTACGACTTTTACACTCATATTTCAAAAGTATTCTTCAGGGGCGAAAATGCTCGATGAATTACATGTGCGTAATTATGCATTGGTAAGCGATGCCTACCTGCAATTCTCTTCAGGATGCACTGTTCTCACAGGTGAGACAGGTGCCGGTAAAACCGCTCTGGTAGGTGCGATAAAAGCGCTGATTGGTGAGCGAGGAGATGTAGGTGCTATTCGCGATGGCGCAAGTGAGTTGCTTGTGGAGGGGCGCTTATTTGACGATGTGCAAGAACATATTGTCACTCGTCGTCTTAGTAAAGAAGGCAGGTCTCGTTGCACTCTCGACGATGGGATGGCAACGGTGGGGGCGCTGTCTGAGCGCATCGGCATTTATTTTGATCTGCATGGTCAACACGAGCATCAATCTTTGTTGTCACCATCAGTACAGTTAAGGTACTTAGACAGGTTTGCCGGCAAAGTTGCTCTTGATGCATTAACTACGTATCAGGCATGTTGGGATAAATATCAAGAGGCGAATGCGGCTTTGGCGAAGTTAAAGCAAGCAACCGCCGTGTCCGAGACTGAGCTTGAGCAGGCCAGATTTACCATCAAAGAGATCAATGCTGTAGGCCCCATTGAGGGAGAGTATGAAGATTTGCAGCGGCAATTGCCAATACTTAGGAGTGGTGAGAATCTAAGCTTAGCCTCGCAGACTGCTTTGGAGGCTTTGCGCGGAGACGGCGGAGTATTGGAATCGCTACACATCGCCGGCAGCGCTCTTGCAAAAGAGGGCGGCATAGACGGGCGTCTCGATGAGATGAAGTTGCAGTTGGAGTCGCTCGCCATAACTGCCGATGATTTAGCGGCAACACTCAGGGCGTATAGAGATAGCGTTGAATTTGATCCGCAATTGCTGGATGAATCCTTAAGTAGGCTAGGTGAGCTTGAGGGGCTGCGTAAACGCTTTGGCCCGCGAATGGAAGATGTCTTCTCCACATTAAATAGTGCTACCGATCGATTAGAGATGACAGAAAATGCCGGAGAGCTGGTAAAGAGTTGTGAAGCTGACGTTTTGGCATGCGAATCTGAACTGCGCGAAGCGGCTGCAAAACTGGAGAATATTCGACATGACATGGCCGAGGAGCTAGCTTCTGAGCTTAATGCAGCGTTTGACGACCTGGCCATGGGTGGAGCGACCGTGACTTTTCTTGAAACTTCACTGACTTTTGAGTCGTGGACACGATTGACGTCTGTAATTTATGAGCTACAGTATAAGCCCGGTAAGTCCGGTGTCTTTCGTCCGCTTGCAAAAATTGCCAGCGGCGGAGAGTTATCACGCGTCATGCTGGCTTTAAAGACCATACAAAAAGAGCCGGATAAGCAAGTGACGTTAGTGTTTGACGAGGTGGATGCCGGTATTGGTGGCACAACAGCTACAGCAGTCGCCAAATATATCCGTCGTCTTGCTGATAGACAACAAGTTATAGTGATCACACACCTTGCCCAGATTGCTGCCGTTGCTGATCGCCACTATGTTGTGGAAAAGCAGCTTGAAGAAGGTTTAGCGGTAACCACGATTTGCGAAGTAGAGGGCGAAGACCGCACCAAAGAAATCGCCAGAATGCTATCCGGAAGTCTTGATAAAGTCGCTCTTGATCATGCCAAGCAATTACTTGACGGCGGTGGTACTTCGTGACTATAAGTGGCATTGCACAAAAAGGAAAAAAGACCAAAGACCTTATTAAGCGCTTGAAGCCAAGCGATATTGCCATTATTGATCACGAAGATATCGATCGCGTATCGGCTGATGGTCTGGTAGATTGCGATATAAAAGTAGTGATCAACGCCGCCAAGTCGATCTCCGGGCGTTATCCAAATGTTGGTCCGGGGATCATTGTCAGTGCCGGTATATTGCTTATAGATGATGCCGGTCAGGCAGTTTTTGAACGCATAGACGATGGGGATCTTATAGAGATCGAAGAAAACCTCATCATGATAAACAATGAGGTTGTTGCTCGAGGCACAATTTTAGATGGCAAGCTGATAACCGAGCAGATGGAAGCGGCAGAAGAGACGCTGGATAAGGAGATGGAGCAGTTTGTAACCAATACCATCGAATATCTGGATAAGCAAAAAGTTGACCTGATATATGATCCGTGGGCTCCGGATGTTAAGACCGAGATCGCCCATAGGCAGGTATTAGTCGTGGTAAGAGGTTACGATTATCTGGCAGATCTCAAAACGCTCAAGCCATATATTCGCGAGGTGCGTCCGGTGCTCATCGGTGTAGATGGTGGCGCAGACGCTTTGATAGAAGCCGGTTTTCAACCCGACATCATCATTGGAGACATGGACTCTGTGACTGATAAAGCTTTGCTTTCGGGCGCTGAGATCATCGCTCACGCTTACGAGGACGGCAACGTTCCGGCGGCAAAATNNGGATGTCAACTACATATCGTGGCCGCTTGCGGCAACCAGTGAGGATCTGGCCTTGCTACTGGCTTGGGTAAAAAAGGCCGATCTGATAGTGGCATTAGGCACTCACTCCAATTTAGTAGAGTATTTAGATAAGGGTCGTAGTGGTATGGCCTCTTCATTTTTGGTACGCTTAAAAGTAGGTACAAAATTGGTGGATGCAAAAGGGGTGAGCAAGCTGTATCAGACAGCTCCGCCCTCCTGGCAGATACTCGTTATATTGTTAACTTTTTTAGCAGTTACAATAACGGTCATCATGGCATCTCCGCAATTGCGCGAAATATTTACCGTTATTTGGCTTAACCTTCGTTTTTGGTTGGGAATTTAATTTTTTTGAAGCTGTGGTAACATAGTCTTTTTTGGAGGCAGTATATAGTTTATGTACAATTTTCGCTATCATCTGGTCACAATTGTTTCGATCTTTGCAGCCTTGGTCATAGGTCTGCTGCTTGGTGTAGCACTCACCGGCTCAGATCTAGTGCGTGATGCATCAAGCAACCTTGCTAAGTCTCTAACAGAAGAATTTGATGAGCTAAATACAGAAAACGATGCTTTGACCGAAGATCTGCAAATAGAGAATGCATTTTCTGAAGACCTGCTAAACGTTTGGCAAAAGGATCGCCTTAAAGGCAGGACGATAGTTATTATAGAGCGCGATGGCGAAACAAATTCTACTCTGACCACAGCCTTGCGTGACATGGTATCGATCACCGGCGGTATTCCGGTGATCGTAAGTTTTGATGCCAAAAACGGTCTAAATGTTTCTGAGGAGTTTAGAAAGGCGCAGCTCACGAAGATCGTTCCGGAGGTGGAAGGCGAGGACTATTCAGACACTGTCGCAAAGGCGCTGGTAAATGAATGGACATTTGCCGTCAAAGAGCCTGCTGCAAATCTCAACCCGGTCTTCCTAAATACATACAAGCTTACAAACTATCTGGCAGGCATAAGAGCACTTACAGTTACTGTTGACTATAAACTGGCTACCGACACCATCACCGGTCTGGGTGCAGAAGCAAACTCGCCGGCGTTACTTCAGCTGGCTGCCTATACGCAAGCTCAACGTCTGAATCTGCCATATAGCGTTAACGGCATAATTGACGCAGCCTACTTTACTTCAACGGACGGTGGAGGAGCATCAATTGATCGTGACGCGCTAAATATTGCCACAGCATTTGAAAGCGTTGCCAGAAGCAAAGCTCTAAGTACGCTGCATTTTAGTGATTCTGATCTGGTGGCACCTTATGTGCCAAGTGATGAGGAATTGGCTTTAGGTATGTATCCGCAGGCTAATGCAGGTGGAGCTGAAGGCGGCGAAGTTAGTGGAGATACTACAGGCGAGGCACAGGAAGACACCCCTCCTAACATCCCGGCAGAGGCCAACTATTACAGCCTTGTGGTAGCAACAGAAGAAAACGCCAACATAGCCATAACAGCAGCTGCAGAGCATGGTCTAACATGCGCATTTACGCCCTTTGACCACATAGGCCGCTACAACATAATTGCTCTACTAAGCGGCGGCACAAAAGGTAACTACGGCACAGGACACCTAGGCATAGAAGCCCACGTAAAGATTCCAAGCGACACCGCAGGAGATCTGCCGTTTAAGCGAGGGTAGCACCTCTAACTCGCTTATAGATTATCCTCAGACCTTCAAGGGTTAGGTCGTCGTTTATTACATCAACGGTTTTGGAGAGGTTGACTACTCTGGTCGAGAGACCGCCTGTGGCTATTACCTTTGCCGGATAACCCAACTCATCGAATATGCGGGTGATGAGTCCGTCTATTCTGTCTACCTCACCGAATGTCAGTCCGGATTGCACAGCCTCTTTGGTAGTCATGCCGATGACTTTTTCCGGTACCTCAACGCTGAATTTTGCCAGACGGGCTGCGGCGGAGAACAAGGCCTCGGCGGATGTTGCAAGCCCCGGAGCAATCACTCCGCCTAAAAACGCTCCGTCTTTATCCACAACTTCTATATTTGTTGCGGTGCCAAAATCTACTACCAAGACAGGTGCGCCGTATAGCTCAATTGCGGCAACTGCGTCTGCGAGTCTGTCTGCACCTATTTCTGAAGGATTTTTGTATTTTATTTCTAATCCGGTATCAACTTGGCTATTAAGTATCAATGGTTCGGTGCCGGTAAAGCGTTTTGCGGTTATGTGCCATTGCTCGGTAAGTGGGGGAACAACGGAGGCTATCGCTACGTCGGCGATGTCATATGAGTTCAACTTCTCTAGTGCAAACAGGGCTTTTACTCTAATTGCAAGTTCATCGGCTGTGTCGCTGGCTACGGTGGCAATTCGCCAATGTGCAAGCAATTTATCTGCGCTGTATAGACCAAGTACAGTTTGAGTGTTACCAATATCTACGGCTAAAAACATACCATCTCCAAGTTTTCGCTTCATTTACATAATGAATTGTATATCAATTGAGTGGTATCATTTGAAAAAAACAAAGGGAGGAATGCCCATGAGTGAAAATCAAGCCCGAATACTTGTTGTTGACGATGAACCTTCAATCACCGATGTAGTCACTTACAACCTCCGCAAAGAGGGATACGAGGTTCAGTTTGCTGCCGATGGCGTAACGGCCGTGCAGATGGTAAACTCCGGATCTTTTGATCTGGTAATCTTGGATGTCATGCTTCCCAAGATGGATGGTTATGAGGTACTGCGTCAGATCAGGGCCAATCATAAGACTCCTGTGCTATTTTTGTCAGCTCGCGATACAGAGTTGGACAAAGTAGTAGGTCTGGAGATTGGCGGAGATGATTATCTGTCCAAGCCATTTGGTAACCGCGAGTTGATGGCGCGTGTCAAAGCTTTGCTAAGGCGTGCATCTGCTCAAGACAGCGGCGTCTCCAACTCTAAGCACAAAGAGGTTATTGAAGTGTCCGGTGTGACTTTGGATGAAAGTACACATGTAGCAACCGGTCCGGGGGGAGATATCGATCTTACTCCACGCGAATTTGAACTACTTGCAGCTTTGATGCAACATGCCGGTAAAGTTCTCAGTCGCGATCAGCTTCTTCATGATGCATGGGGCTGGGAGTATTTGGTCGAGACCAAGACCGTGGATACTCACGTAAAAAGACTTCGCGACAAGTTAGAGGCAGCAAGTGTTGACCCGGGGCTAATAGAGACTGTTCGCGGCTACGGGTATCGCTTCAAGACGGTCTAGCGTGCAGTATCAGTCGCTTCGCATACTGCTTGCGGCAATAAGTGCTTTTAGCACATTAATATTTTCGGTGGTGTTGGCTTTCGTTATTTTGGTCGACCCACGTATTACTTACTGGCTGATGATTCTTGCGGTGCCTTTTTCGGTTGTCACATTTTTTGTTGCAATGTGGGTATCTAATTATGCACTGGCATCACTTGATAGGCTGGTAAATAAAACCAGAAAACTTGCTTCCGGAGACCTCTCAGTACGATTCATGGACGAATCTGCCGAGCAGGCTCCATTGGTAATCAGAGAACTCAGCTCCTCGCTGGACAAAGTGAGCTTACGAGTACGATCATCTATGGCGGAGGTGGCCGCTGAAGGCAAGCGCCAAGGTCAGTTTATTTCCGATGTTTCCCACGAGATACGTACACCGCTTACAGCCATCAGGGGAGCGGCAGAGATTTTGATGGATCAAGACATTCCACCTGATGATCAAAGACGCTTTTGCGAAACGATAGTTCACGAAAGCGAACGGCTTACACGTTTGGCTAACGATCTTTTAACCCTGAAACGCATCGAAGGCGATGGCGAGATCGTATTGAAGCGTGTAGACCTGCACGACATAGTAGATCTGGCCGAGGCTGCACTGCATCCGCTACTGGAAGAGCGTGGTGTAAGTCTAACGATTTCCGGTCAAGCTCCTGATGTCTTAGGAGACCCCGACAGGCTACAACAAGTGGTACAAAATCTGGTTGATAACGCGCTTCGAGTGGTGGGAGAGGGCGGACGCATTCATGTGGAGTTGTCCGGCATTAGAGGTCACAGCGTAGTGACAGTGTCTGACGACGGTCCGGGCTTTGGCGATATAGACCCTGCCCGCCTATTTGATCGCTTCTATCGAGCCGACTTTGCCAGGACTCGCGGTGATGGTGGTATAGGGTTAGGGCTTACAATCGTTAAGGCGATTGTAACGGCCCATGAAGGCACCGTGGAGGCTGTAAATCTGCCTGGCGGAGGGGCTTGCTTTATTGTGGCTATTCCTTCGTTGCCGCCTAAAACCGGGTAGTTGTGTTTTCGGAAACCTAATAGTTTTTAGTTCTGTGCGCGCTTACGCGCCCGTTGTGTCCGTGATATGACATCCTATTTATATCTTAAAAAGAGGGAGGGGGGAAGAGAGAGGGAACCGCCCTCTCTCTTCCCCCCTCTTTTTAACTTATAGATAGAAAAAATTTCTCCAAGAAAAAAACACACTCATAACATGTATCATGTCGCAGAAATAAAGCTTACATCACTGGATCAGTGATCACTTTCCCCATGCGGCATCAAAACCAAAAACACCAACCCGACAATAAACAGCGCTGAGATGGACAAAATCCCCATATTCCCATCGCCGGTAATCAACGTAAACATGCTCATCAAGAAAGTACCCATGACCGCAGCATACTTACCAAAAATATCAAAAAAGCCAAAATACTCGTTAGCATTGTTCTTGGGGATAAGCTTACCAAAATAAGACCGCGACAAAGCTTGGATACCACCCTGGAACAATCCAACACAAATAGCAAGTATCCAAAACTCAGCAGCCGTCTTTAAGAAGAACGCCGCAAACAAAGTGATCAAAGTGTAGGCAATTACCGCTACGATAAGCATCTTGCGAGCACCAACAATACCAGCCAGCTTGCCAAACACCAAGGCTGAAGGAAAAGCCACAAGCTGCGTGACCACAAGCGCAATGATAAGCTGTGTTGAGTCTATGCCCAGATCGGTGCCAAAGGCTGTGGCCATTTTGATAATCGTATGCACCCCATCGATATAAAAGAAATAGGCGATCATAAAGAAAAGCAGTTTCTTGTTCTTGACGATGCTTTTAACAGTTCGACCCAGCCCAACAAACGACTCACGAACAGGATTCGCGACCTTGGACTTAAAGTGTGTTTGCTTGACATTGCGAATTAGAGGCACAGAAAATATTGCCCACCACACAGCGGTGACCACAAAGCTTATTTTAACGCCAAGCGTGAGATCGATACCAAGTGGTGCGCCTCCATACATCAACGCCAGACAGACTGCAAAGGGGGCAAGCGAGCCGATGTATCCCCATGCGTAACCTTTGGATGAAACCGAGTCGTATCTCTCCGCCTTAGTGGCATCAATGAGAAACGCGTCGTAGAAAACTACGGACGAGTTAAGACCCACTGCTGCGATTATGTAAATGATCAAAAACGGCATCATGGTGGTAGGGATGCCAAGAGCCGCAAACGCTACCATACCGGTACCGGCAAAGCCGATAAAGAATTTCTTTTTGTTTCCCGGATAATCTGCCAGCGAGCCTAAAAATGGCATCAATAAGGCCACGATCAAAGAAACTACAGTCTCTGTTAGTCCCCACTCAACAACTGCTGATCCTGATGTCAAACTTGCAAAATAAATTGGCACGACCGTAGTGGAGAACATGACTATTGCGGAGTTTCCCGCATCTTGCATTACCCAACTGCGTTCACGCTTGTCCATACGATTGCTAGCCATCTTGCACTCGCTTTCCTTGATCAATATGTTTTGATACACCATAGACGATTTTGATAAATAGTGGAACAATATTGTAGTAATAATGTGAAATATTGATGAAGTCTTTACATATGGGAGAAAAAGATGCCCGCAGTACTAACACATGACTTTTTTGGCAGAGATGTTTTACGTAAATTGCCGCAGTGTTCTACAGGCAGTTTTGTTTTAGATGATCATGAGGCACAAGACAGCTTTTTGCTTGGATGCCAAGGTCCGGATCCGTTCTTTTATGCGCAATTTATGCCAAATTTTACTTCGGTCAAACAGTTTGGTTCTACCGCACATCGCGAAAAAGTTGATGAAACCTTGGCGGCTTTAAGACGCGTTTGCTTCAGTGAGTCCGGCGACAATAAGCAACTACTGACGGCATATGCTTTGGGGTTCTTGTGTCATTTTAAACTCGACAGCGTTATGCACCCATTTGTATATTCTCAGCAATATGCCATTTGTGATGCCGGAGTAAAAAATCTTGATCGTAGCGATGGGTTTAACGTACATGTTTACCTGGAAGGCGAGCTGGACATGATGATGATGTATCAAAGGCACGGCTGCGCGCTGCGCGGGCACGATTGGCGCAGTGATGTCTTAAACATCAAAGATAATACGTTAAATCTACTGGACTTTGCTTATCGCGCAGTGGCACATGAAGTTTATTGTACGGAGCTTGCACCCAAAGCTTTCTCGCAAGGTGTAAGAGACATGCGAAAGACGTTCAGCGTGCTTTATTCGCCCACCGGAGTTAAGCGCTACATCTTCGGAAAAGTGGAGCGAGTGTTTCGCAGACATAGCTCACTTCAGGCCTTATGTCCAAGAAACGATGTTGGCGACACCTCCATATTTGATAATCGCGAAAAAGCAGAATGGACAAATCCTTTTACGGATGAAGTGTCTACGGCAAGTTTTGCCGAGCTTTATGAGTGTGCTTTGGAAAAAGTTTTGGTTGATATCGAAGCTTTTATGGATGGTAGACCCATAGAGGAGATAACCGGCGGCTTAACATTCGAAGGCAAGCCTGCACACTTACCGCAAGACGTTTAAAGGTTTAGTGCGCACAATGAGCGCGCTGCTCAAACATTGCTCTCCTAATAAGTGGTGCCATCGTGTAAACTTGCTTCTGCACATTTTTCGAGAGAAAGAGCATAAGTGTCACTTATAGTTGCAAAATTTGGCGGAACCTCCGTAGCTAATCCGCAGCGCATCAAAGATGTAGCTACACGGCTTACAAACTATCAAAAAGATGGACATCAGGTTGTAGCAGTAGTTTCTGCAATGGGGTCTTCGACCGATGACCTCATGAAGCTGGCTTACAGCGTAAACGAAAAGCCACCTGCTCGCGAGTTGGATATGTTGCTTGCTACCGGCGAGCAGGTAAGCATGTCAGTTTTGGCAATGGCTATAGAAGCTTTAGGCGTAGACGCGGTGAGCATGACCGGTACTCAGGCCGGGATCGTTACTACAACAGTATTTAATCGCGCAAAGATCGCCGAGATAAAAGCTTCTCGTATTAAGCGCGAGCTAAAGAACGGCAGCATCGTTATCGTTGCCGGTTTCCAGGGGATGACCGAAGAGGGCGACATCACCACGCTTGGACGCGGTGGTTCAGATACCACGGCTGTTGCTATAGCTGCTGCTATTGGCGCTGATGTTTGTGAGATATATAGTGATGTGGACGGCGTTGCCACAGCTGATCCTCGCATAGTACCGCATGCCAAAAAACTTGATGCGATCAGTTTTGATGAGATGCTGGAGCTGGCGGCCTCCGGATCGGGCATACTTCAGATGCGCGCCGTTGAGGTGGCAAGAAATTATGGCGTGACGATACACTGTCGAAGCGCATTTACGACAACCCCCGGAACCTTTGTCAAGGAGGCAAAATCCATGGAATCAGCTATAGTGTCAGGCATTGCCTGCGATAATTCGGAAGTCAAAGTAACCATACGCGGAGTGCCCGACCAAGTTGGTATAGCCGCCAACGTCTTTACTGCCATAGCTGAGGCTCAGATCAGCGTAGACATGATCGTGCAAAACATCTCCGAGCATGGCATGACCGACATCAGTTTTACCTGCCCCGAAAATGATCTGGCGAAGTTGCGTCCGCTGCTTGATGAGCAGATCGGCAAGCTAGGAGCTCGTGAATACTTGGTAGATGTAACGGTCGCCAAAGTTTCCGTCGTAGGTGCCGGCATGAAAAGCAACCCCGGAATCGCAGCCAAAATGTTTCAGGTACTTGCCGATAACAACATAAATATCGAGATGATCTCCACGTCTGCCATTCGCGTAAGCGTGGTCATAGATAGCCCCGACGCTAAAGAGGCTATGCAAAAGCTACACACTGCTTTTGGCTTAGACAGCGATCAGGTTTTCGAAGAGACGCAGCTAACCCCGGAGGAGTTGGCAGCTAAGGCAGCCAAAGGTCGCTGAGAGAGAATATATTGAAGCAAAATGTCCTGCGAGCCTCGTTCACGTACTTAGTACGCTTCGCTCGGCTCTCAAACCTTTTGCAATCAATCTATTAGCTCTCAGAAAGTTTAGATGTTTCAGTAATAGGTGCCAGTGCCTGGTCCTTGGTCTTCATAAATAGCGCAATAACTATGGCCGCAACAAGCACGATACTTGCGGCTAGTCCGGCTTCCATGCCAAACGAGCCGCCATTTATCAATGTCAGATTGCCTGCGGGGATAAAAGAAAAAACTGACTCCGTCACATTAAGTCCACTTACATGAATGCCAAATACTGACCCTTGAGTGAAGTTCCATGTTGCGTGAATTGCGCCTATTCCCCAAAGGTTGCCTCGCTTTAGCATGTATATACCGGCAAAAATGCCAAACAGGACGATGTTTAAAATGGCAAGAAACGTGACTCCGGGATTAACAATGTGCAACAAGCCAAACACACAAGAGCTAACAATTATAGCTACGGCAAGGTTTTGACGATTGGCTATGGAGACCAAAAAGTATCCTCGGCATAATAATTCTTCACTCATGGATTGGACCATGAACGCAATCAGCAATAAAACTATCAAAACGAGTGATCCCCCTGCTAACCCTGCATACGTCAAAGAGCCACTCACTACACCGATACCTACAACCGCAGCAAACATCAACGCGCCAATCCCCAGACCCACCAAGTATTCCCTGACAGCATTACCTCGCCTAAAACCTAATGTCGCTACATTGCGTTTTTCAATCACGCGGCAATAAAAGATCACTACAACAAAGGCGCCGGCTGTGGCAAATAGTGTTGCAATCATTACCAGGGGAGACTGCATTATGGAGTTTGCCATCTCCATGACATCACCGGAAGTAGCCGCTGCTCCTCCACTTTGAACGGATAAACTTAGTTGCTGGACAAAAGATCCGTCTAATAGCATTGCGGGGATCATAAATAACGCTCCCAAAATCCCCTCAAAAATCATTACCACCAAAAACACAGCAACAAAGATTGCTATCTGAATCAACAGGTCAAGGGCAGGATGCATTTTTTTACGGTATGCCTGGTGTCTGGCTTCTGCAACCATATTTGGAATTTGAATATTGAGCTTCATGACATCCTCTTACTCTTCCCTAAGTAATTGCTTGGCACTTACGACTGAAGTGAAAGTTTTGCCCAATCACATAAGCGCTAATTGCAATTCTATCAAATATACAGTTGTCATAGGGCTTGTTTGGGCAATGGCGCGTTTTACGTGTTATCTTAAGCGCCGTTCGCCGTTTTAACTTGTCCATGTTATCACCGCTCAAGAGTGTTTTTGTGCTGTTTGGGTTTGTATGAGCACAAGCTTTGGGTAATTAGGATGTACGGTTGACACCCCCTGCTATAATCTGAAAACGGTTAATTAATGCCTGAGGCTTTTGTAGATCTGATATGTGATAGACCTCGGTCAAGCTAAAAGGCAAGGGTAGAGTTTAAAGAAAGGTTTTTCCATGAGCTGGTCAAAAGAGATTCCCGCAAATCCTGTTGTAGCTGTTGCCGGTGCCACCGGTGCTGTTGGTCGCGAGATGCTGCTTGTGTTGGAGCAGCGCAATTTTCCGGCCTCAAGAGTAAAACCCTTAGCTTCTGCTCGCAGTGCGGGAACTACAATATCGTTTAAGGGGAGCGAGATTCTAGTTGAGGAGATGACCCCTCAGTCCTTTGATGATGTGGATATTGCTTTGTTTTCTGCCGGGGGAGCCATCTCCGAAAAAATGCGTGACGATGTGGTAAATGCCGGTGCAGTAATGATCGACAATTCCTCGGCGTTTCGTATGGAGGATGGTGTGCCGCTGGTAGTGCCGGAGGTCAATCCTGAGGCTGCTACTATGCATAGCGGCGTTATCGCAAACCCTAACTGCTCCACAATCCAGATGGTGGTGGCATTAAGTGCTCTGCGTAAGGCTGCACCTATCAAGCGCGTTGTTGTGTCTACCTATCAAGCTGCCAGTGGTGCCGGTGTTCAAGGCATGAACGAGCTTTATGGTCAGACCGGCGAGTTTTTAGCCAAAGAGCCGCTGACGGTAAACAAGTTTGCCCACCAGATAGCTTTTAACTGCATTCCCCAGATCGATGTATTTTTGGATGACGGCACCACCAAAGAAGAGTGGAAGATGGTCGTAGAGCCTAAAAAGATATTGGATGACGCAGCAATAGAGATTTGCGCCAATTGCGTACGCGTACCGGTACTTCGTTGTCATGCCGAAATGATTAATGTGGAGTTTGCTGCACCTATTTCTGTAGATCAAGCACGCGAGGCCTTTGCCACAGCCCCCGGTGTGACTTTGATGGACGACCCTGCAAGCCTCACTTACCCGATGCCCGGTCTGCTGGCCGGAACCGACGGCACTTTCGTCGGTCGTTTGCGCAAAGATCCCACTGTAGAAAACGGTCTAAACTTCTGGTGCGTAGCCGACCAACTCCGCAAAGGTGCCGCCCTAAATGCCGTACAGATAGCCGAGCTATTGCTTCCATCGTAGGCGGCGGTTTCAAAGCGTTCATTTTTGGGATAATGTGAAAAAAGGGGCAGGAAAGACATTTTATGTTGTCTTTTCTGCCCCTTTGCTGATAGCTTATTGAGACTACAGGTCCATATTGGCTACGAGACGGCCGTCTACTTTGCCTTCCTTAAGGGTGTCAAGTCCCTCGGCAATTTGATCAAATGTAACTTCATGTACGGTTAATTTGAGTTCGCCGGAAGACATATATTGATATAAGTCAGCAATATCTTCAGCGGTTCCGCCCTGGCTGCCAATTACGGTGGCTTCTTTGGTGATAATAGACATAGTATTGATGGTTGCTTCAAGCTTAGACATGCCAACCACTACAACACGACCCTTGGGAGCCACGGCCTCTAAAGCATCATAGGTACTTTGACCGGATCCTGCAAAATCTACAATAACCTCACAGCCAAATTGCGCCAGTTCAGGTGCTGTTTCTACAGCGGCTTTGCAGCCAAGATCAAGTGCGCGCTGGCGAGCTTCAGGTTTTCTGGATGAAACATAAACTTCGCTGCCTTTGAGAACAGCGACGCGTGCGCCTATTTGCCCAAGTCCGCCAATGCCAATTATGCCAACTTTCATTCCCGGTTTGATCTGACCTGTGATTACCAAAGCATGATAGGAAGTCATGCCGGCATCAGTTGCTGCGGCAGCATAGATGAAATCTACGTTATCCGGAATTGGTACCAGTTGCTCTACCGGAGCGGTTGACTTTGTGGCGTAACCGCCATCACGGGTGTAACCGGGAGTAGTTCCGTCGTTGGAGCCAAGTGGGCAAACACCCACCCTGTCGCCAACCTTATACTCAGTAACACCTTCGCCTACCTCGGTGATAACACCGGCTAACTCATGACCAATAATTACTGGTGGCGTCATTAAATTCAGCCAACTTTCATCTTCTAGCGCGCCCACATCTGAATGGCAAAGACCGCAAGCTTTAACATCCAAAACAACGTATCCCGGTTTGGCTTTTGGGTCTTCTTTCTCAACAACTTTTAGTGGTACATGTGTGGTAGTAAACTCCCAACCTTTCATATTAACCTCCATCTCCAAATGAATAACAAATGTTCGTACTCAATGCGCAATGATATCTGGAGGTGCGCTTTCGCCGGCAGACACTCTTTTGAGCAAACACATAAATCGGCAGGTAACATTACACTGCCGTTTGCCCTCGCAGCCACGCCGTTGAGGTTTCTGTCCGTAAGAGGTATTTGAGGCAAGAAGCGTTCTTGCATATCAGGATTAAGCTTTTGTGTAAGAGATGATTGGCGCTAATATTTGCTGCCTTAAGCGCTCGCTTTTAAGGCAGCAAAACTTTATCACAACTCCGACTGTTACATTATTTCAGTATGCATTCAGTATTTACAGAATATGAAATCGGTAGTAATATGATACAAAAGAGGGGGGTATTTTGGAGTTTGAATTTGATGACATTAAGAGCGATATCAACGAAAGCAAACATGGGATTAGTTTTGCCGAAGCACTAGATCTTTGGTGTGACCTTGATCGTATGGAAATTGAGCTTGAGCATAGGGGTGAGCAACGCTATTTGCTTGTTGCTCACTATGAAGGAACATTATGGGCAGCAATATATACACTGAGGGTAGGAGTTGTTCGTATCATTTCGGTACGGCGAGCGACAGAAAATGAGGTGAGCTATTATGACAAAAACAGAAACAGTCGACGCTGAAGAGTTGGATCGTATCTTTGATGATGGTGGAGATATGATTCCTTATGTGAAAATAAATTCTGTTAGATTTCCGGGGGGAAAAGATTCTGTACGAAAAGTTAATGGGAGCATTCCAGAATGGGTGATAGAGGAAATGGAAAACGAGGCGAGACATCTGGCAGTCAGCCGTAGCGCTGTAATGAATATGTGGTTAGCTGAAAAGGCCAAGGAATGCAGAAAAGAGCGTGCTGTCGTTTAGGAGCGTATTAATGTTGCCATGCATTTACTTGCACCCTCAATAAGGCTTTAATGAGGGTGCAAGTAGGCATTCAAGTTTGCGGCTAAGCTTTCTCTGTGCCAGCTTCATCTACAACATATGCCCCGGGTTTAAAGTTTTTACCTTGCTTTTTCCAGGTACGGTATTCTGCGGTGGCTGTGAAAAGTGCGTCTGAGGATGAGTTGATTGCGGTCTCGCAGGAGTCTTGGATCACGCCGATGATCAGGCCAACGGAGACAACTTGCATGGCAATATCGTTTGGTACGCCAAAAAGTGAGCAGGCCAGTGGGATCAAAAGTAACGAACCGCCGGGTACGCCTGACGCGCCGCAAGCGCTGATGGCGGCAAGGACGCAAAGCAATACAGCAGTTACCGGGTCTATGCTGATTCCCATTGTATATGCAGCCGCCATAGACATAACTGCGATGGTTACGGCAGCACCGGCCATGTTGATGGTGGCGCCAAGCGGGATAGACACCGAGTAAGTGTCTTTGTTGAGTCCAAGTTTGCGGCAAAGCTCCATGTTTACAGGGATATTAGCCGCTGAGCTGCGAGTAAAAAACGCGGTTATACCGCTGTCTTTTAAGCATTTGATAACCAGTGGATAAGGGTTGGTGCGCAGTGCCAAAAATACAAGTAGGGGATTGGTTACAACAGCGATAATCAACATGCAGGCCACGAGAACAAGCACAAGATGACCATACTCGATAAATATCTCCGGACCGTATTCTGCAACCGATGAATAGACAATGCCGATGATACCTAGAGGAGCAAGTGATATTACCCAGCGCACAACTTTGGCAACTGCGTCTGACACACTGACGAGAACGCTTTTTGTGGTGTCTTTTGCAGCGCGAAGTGCTATACCCAGTACAACAGCCCAAGCAAGAATGCCAATGTAGTTTGCGTTAGCTAAGGCATCCACCGGGTTTGAGACCACGTTCATGAACAGTGTTATGAGAACTTCGCCAAGACCACTTGGCGCGGAATTGCTTGCGCTTTCTGCACCACTTAACGAAAGAGCGGTGGGAAAGAGAAAACTTGCAATTACCGCAACCGCAGCTGCGATCAGTGTTGAGCATAGGTACAGCAGCAAGACGGTCTTCATTGATCCGTCGCCTTTGGCATTTGCCAGCGAGCTTAAGACCAAAAAGAAAACGAGTATCGGAGCTACGGCTTTTAGGGCGCCGATGAAGATGTTTCCCATTAGGGCGATGGGTTCAATCCCTGGGATAACTAAGCCTAAAATGATGCCGATGACCAAACCGGCGAGTATGCGCTTAACAAGGCTGATGCTGTTATAAAGCTTACCGATCTTCTTTATTGCTTCCACGTATTGTCCTTACTATAAGACGATGTATCACATCACTATGAAAAAACATCTGAGCATAATACCATCAGAAATTGTCAAATGGTATATATGTTTATGCCATAATGAATTGAATGACATGCATTATAAGTATTGATGCATGTCGTGGGCAAGTTGCTTACTCCTTTGCAGCGTCAAGCAGCAGTCCGCTTCTGTCAAATAGGGATACGTAGCTACTGCCCAGCCACTTGCCTAACTCATCCGGCTTTAAAACCACCGGCATCCTATCGTGGATGGGACTCACTGAGGAGTTGGATTCTGTGGTCATTATCGAGAAATGGTCACTCTCATATATTCCGGCCAAGAAAAGAAATGGGGAAGTGGACATGGTGAAAAAGTACTGCTGTTTGTTTTCTTTGCCACTGCGAGGGTTTATAAATGTCTCGGTTTTGTGCGGCTCATAAAAGCCAAGAGTTGGCACAACGCAACGCCTGCTCTCAAGCGAGTCAGCCCACATATTGCGCGCCCCCGGCTTCAATGCACTGTCTGCTCGAGTGTTGAACACAACGTTTTTGCCCCACGATACCTCAAAGCCCCACTGCATGATTTGAGCGGTCAAGTTGCTGGTGCCGCCGCCATCATCAGGCACAATGATAGGCACCTTAGACTTGGGATAAGCTTGCGGAAATACAGCAGGCCAGTCCGGTAAGGTCAAAGCAACGTTTTGCATCTCGATGTCGCGGATTATCTGTTCCACAATCTCTATTGGAACTCCTTGGAATCTGCCGCACATAACGTTTACCTCCATTGTCTTACACGCTTCAAACGTGTAAAAACCCTATCGGATGAACAGTGTTCTCACCTTTGATATCTACGCCAAGCAAGCTTTCATCCATCAATTCTATACCACGTTGAACAATTGTGTTGCCAAAGCGGCGACGCAGACTATCTATCGCCATGTCTAGGTGCTCCAATGCACTGTCGCCATCGTCGTCAAATATCGATAACTGCTCAGGTGCGCTCACGGGCACCAGATCGCTTGCACGCACCATCAAGCCTCGCACAGGGCGATCCGGATCAAATCTCTGGTTGCTCTTGAGCAGCTTCCATGCGGCACATGCGACAGTTTTAGTTGCAGCCGTAGCCTGTCTGAGTTTAGTCTGCCTGGTAAAGCTGGTAAGCTCGTTGCCGTCGCGCACGGCAATAGAGATAGTGCGGGCACGAGTAAAATCTTCGCGCAGGCGCTGTCCTACAGATTCTGACAGCAGGTAGATAAGTGCCTTAGCATCATCTTCTGTGGTGATGTCATGTGGAGCAGTAAGCCCATTGCCGTAGCTTTTAATACTGCGAAGAACATCTTGGGCATCCGGGTCATAAGATTTTACGGGCGTTGTATCTTCGCCACGTGCGAATGTACGCAGCATAAAACCTATCACACCAAATTTGTTTTGCAGATATCTATCTTCCGCACACGCTAAATCGCCGATAGTCCTGATGTTGTAGGCATGAAGTTTGCGTTCTGTGGCCGCGCCTACGTAAAGCAAGTCACGCACGGGAGCCTTCCAAAAGACATCCGCAAAGTTGTCCCGCGTAATCTGGGTTATGGCATCAGGCTTTTTATAATCCGAGCCAAACTTTGAGATTATCTTATTCCAGCCCATACCAATGCTTACCGTAACACCAAGTTCAGCTTTTATACGTTCGCTTATCTCTTTTGCCACGAGCATGGGAATGTTGCCGTGCAGATGTATACTGCCGGTAAGCTCCACCCAGCACTCATCCAGCCCAAAGGGTTCTACTTGGTCAGAGTATTGGTTGTAGATATCGCGTGCCATTGCAGAGTATTTTTTATAAAGTTTGTAGTTGGGTGGAAGCACAATCAGATTCGGACATTTCTTGCGTGCCTCCCAAATAGCCTCAGCTGTTTTTACACCATAGCATTTAGCCTCCTTGCTTTTGGTGAGGATGATCCCGTGTCTCAACTCCTCTTTACCGGCAACCGCCACGGGTTTACCTTTAAGTGAGGGGTCTTCAGCTTGTTCAACACTGGCGTAAAAGGAGTTCATGTCAATGTGAAACACTATACGCTCGTCTGCGTGAGTGAGCATCAGGACTTCGCCTCAACATGACTGCTCTCGTAGACTTTGGCTTCCACGTACCACTTGGGGTTTTCGTAAAACAAATACGTCTCTTGGCTGCCAATACGTACAATAAAGCGCAACCCATTGCCACCCACTTTAAGTGATGTTGCTTGGCGCCTGTCCAGCACGCGGTCAATATCAAAACGNNCGTCCGTCTTCCCAAATAATGGCAAGTGGGCACAAGTCGCCGTTTTCATCAAAACGCGCTACAACCTCGACATATTTACGTTTTCTATACTCGATACCACTAACCAAGTCACACCTCCTAAATAAACGGGAAGTACCGATCAATTCATTGTGGGCCAAGCAATCAATAGGCACTTCCTTAGTTAAGTATATAATCGAACAAATGTTCGATTAATGCAAGAGGGTTTTAGGATTTGTTGATTGGGAGGAAATGCAAAGAGGTCTGTAGGGCTTTGCAAATTCCAGAAATACTATAAACATTTATAGTATTTACTGTGGAACAATAACTCAAGAAATACTATAATCTTTTATAGTATTTATGAGAAGGGTTGCTCATGTTTAGCTTGACCATATTTGAGGCAGCGAGTTTGCTTGGTGTGAGCAATGCGCGCGTCTATCAACTTGTTAACCAAGGAACAATAAAAGCGGAAAAAGTTGGCAATATGTGGTTTGTGAGTAAGGCTGATGTTGACGCTCGTCTCAAGCGACATCCCAAAACCGGTCGTCCTTTAAAGATGGGCAGTAGTGGCACGGGGCAAACGTACACTCTCTTAAATCGCAACCACGAGGTTCTTGACTTCAAATACGATGCATCTACGGGCACATTCTCTGCAACTGATCTTATCCACGATGCTTCCCGAGCTCCGCTGGGTATCGTATCTCCAAGAGGCCGCAGCGTGTCAGCTAAAGCAATCGCGTTTTGGTGGCGGCACCGAGCGATTCCCAAAGGCAGGCAAGGCTTGGATTCAAAATTGGTACAGCTTGGTATTGATGACCCTGGGCAGTTGCCATTTACAAGCCTTGGTCTCTCTCTTTCTGATCAGTATTGGATTCGCCCCTTGGGCAGCACTGTTTCGTGGGTAGATGTCAACTTTTTTGACAATGGCTTTGGTGAACTGCATTTTGATGGGGACTGGCTTGGCGAAGTAGGTCTTGATTCACCAGACAACACCTCCGAAGGGCAGCTTTCAAAAAAGTGGATATGTGATGGCAATAAACGCCTGCTCCTTAAGGGTGGTTCAGCTCTGAACCAAGAGCCGTTTAATGAGGTTGTTGCTACCGCACTTTACAGCCGCTTACTTAGTGATAAAGAATATGTACCTTATACTCTTTGTCAGCTGAATGATAGCACCGTGTCGGTATGCGAAACTTTTGTTTCGCCTGACGAAGAGTACATACCGGCTTATTATGTGCGCCAGATAATGCGACAGGCAAATCACCATAGTGATTATCAACACTACTTGGAATGTTGCATGAACTTGGGCGTAAAAGAAGCAGAAGTAGCCTTGGCAAAGATGATCGTGTGTGACGACATCTTAGGAAATACCGATAGGCACTGGCGCAATTTTGGCTTGATACGCAATGTTGAGACGCTCGAATATCGCATTGCGCCACTGTTTGATACCGGTACCAGCTTGTGGTCGCATGCTACAGAAGACCAATTGAGGGCCGGGGATTACGTCTTTACTACAAAGCCGTTTTATGAAGATCCAAACAGGCAATTGCGCCTGGCAAACGACTATTCGTGGTTGGATATTGATTCGCTAAGTGGATTTATCGAAGAGACCAAGCGTATTTTAATGGCTAGCACTGCTTTGGAAAAGCGCGCAGAGCACATTTGTGAAGCTATTCAAAAACGCATAGACAGAATTGCTACGATCCTGTAAAGGTTCCTTTGTGATATTCTCCATTAATGCTATCATCGCGAAGACTTCCAATCTGATAGAATATGCAAAATAGTTCAGTATTACGAGCATAATATACGTTGTAGTGGAAGATGGTGGGTGCAACGATGGGCAACTTATTTAATGTTGAAAAAGAGGATCAGAAAAAGCCAGAACGAATATCAAAGTTATCTAGGTGTCGGTATGGACGAAACGCATTTGCCTTAATACTTGCGATGGTGGTTGCGTTTGGTGTTGTGCCAGTGCCAGCGTTCTCATCTGTAGATCAGGTTTTAGTGTCAAACAATCAAACCAAGTTTTTGGATGCAGTAGGCAAAGACGGCGGCATCATCGAAACTACGACATCTTCAGCAAAAGACAAAGTAGCAAATATTAAGCGCTATCCGTTCAGACTAAAAACTAAAGCCAATACAGTAAGTTCCTACAATTCAAAAGGGCAAGTGTCTGCAATTTCACAGTTTGTAGACAATGAGGGGCGCATCTGTTTCGCGTATGGCGGAGAGTCATATATGTATATATCTAGAGCAAATAAGAGCCTAAAAAGTGCTTCCACGATAAAAATAAAGAAAAGATACCCTTTAATTGGCGCAGTGACCAGTGATGAAAAAGGGTATTACTATATTGTTTGGGGTAAAAAAGATGACAAAGAAAAAGGTGGTCTGGCTACTATAGCAGTGTCCAAGTACAACAAAAAAGGTAAACACATAAAAACTGCCAAAGCTATTTCAGACAAGAACGCGCGACCACCATCTGCTCTTGAGCGCACAATGAAACCTTTTCATTCAGGAAACTGTGATGTGGCTATTCATAATGGTATTTTGGTTTGTAGTTTTGCTCGCCTTATGTACAAATCACTTGATGGGATAAATCATCAATCTAACGGAATTATTGCTCTTTGTACTTCAAATATGACTTTCATTGATGATATTGGTGCTTACACGAGTCATTCGTTCGATCAGAGAGTGATTTACTCCAAGAAAATTAGTTCGTTTATTTTTGCTGATCATGGTGATGCCTCCCAGCGTGGATTTTGCATAAGCCTTTCAGATTGGGATGAGTTCGTACCTTTTCATTTTTATGGTGAGCTAGGTGATAATACGACAAATGCCCATCTGGGCAACATAAGTGAGGTTGATACTGGAATTGCATTAGTGGGTGCATCAGCAAAATCATACTCACAGAAAGCTTATGAGGAAAACAAACAACTCTTCATACAGATATTCAGTATTGCTTCAGGACAAGACGAGTATGGTGATCCACAATATAGCCTTAATCATGTTATCAAGGGTTCGTCTAGGAAAGACTCGTCAGGGAATACTATTGATACAAACGTAAAGTGGCTGACTAACTATTCTGCCCATGATGTTGCCAACCCACAAATGGTAGTAACTGAGGACGGTAATATCGTAGTGTTGTGGGAACGTTTTAAAGCAGATAACCAGTATAGTTTTGTTGATAGTTGGTTTATGGTGATTTCGCCTGAAGGAAAAACATTGCAGAAAGCTACATCTATGGGCAATGTGCGGCTCAATGCTAATGAGGATCCTTTAGCTATTGGTTCTGTCATTTATTGGGTAAGTGGTCTTCTTGAAAACGCAACCATAAATGAGCTTAAACTAGAACCAAAAACTTCTTGCCTAGTTAGTTTTGAGACAGGCACCGCAAAAAAAATCAAATCAAAAATCGTTAAGGTAGGATCAAAGATAAAAAGCCCGGCAAAGTTAACTCGCAAAGGCTACAAGTTTGAAGGCTGGCATACAGATTACTGGGCTGCTTTTAACGATTGGTTTGGATTTGCTGAGCCCAGGAAGTGGAATTTCTCTAAAAATAAAGTAACAAAACCCACAGTCCTATATGCAAAGTGGCTTAAATTATAAATGTATTATAAATGTCTTAATAATTATATTAGTCTATATTTACAATAAAACATTGACTTTAGTTGGCTTTCTAGTATATTTGAGCAATGCTGAAGGGAGATTGAAATATGGACACCAGCAAACAGAAACTATCTGCAAGGGGTGCTTTTAGATGGGCAATAGGTTTCGTCCTTGTTGCGGCTTTGGTGTTTACACTGGCACCAACTGGCGCTCTAGCCTCGTCTGATGTAAAACAGGCGCCGGCTTTTGCTTCAGTACCATCCAACCCGGAGCAATCACCCGCTAGCGCTTTGGCATCAGCTGATGCGGAAAAAACCATAACGATAACTCTCGTGCCGCGTATAAAAGGCGCGAAAAACTTTAAGATGAAAGCCGTCTACGGCAAGAAATACCCCGAAGATTGGTCTCATCTCGTACGGCTGGGCTACTTGTTCACCGGTTGGCATCTGGGGTCAAAGGATGGCAAGGTTGTAAAGCTTACCGGCAAGTGTACATTCAAGAAAAACGTTAAGCTATTTGCTACATGGAAAAAAGCTTCTGCAAACAAGATTGCTCAAGATATAGCCAAAAGAGCAAAAAAGAAAAAAGGCGCACTAAATAGAATAACCGAAGCCTCGAAACTCGTTTATGCATATACAACATTGTGTAAATATGCATACAATTATCAATCCACATACAACAAGCCGGAAGGCGTGTTTGTAAATGGAGTCTATACATGCGCCGGTTCGACTCGTGCTTTGGGGCTGGTTCTCACGAAAATGGGCTATAAGTGGAAGCATGTTAACGAAAATAAATACACGCATCAATGGAATACACTAAAAATAAACGGCAAGGCGATATGGGCTGATGCGATGATAGGCATGGCAGGATACGGAAAGCATCCTTACGTCTAGTAATTTGCTTTAAATCTGGATGGGGTAAGTACTGTGAATCGAAAAATTGTAAGTGTGGCTATTTCAGCTTTGTTGGTGATAGCTTTGTTTCCCTCTGGCGCGTTGGCAACTTTTGCCACTGCTGCCGCAAGCACAAAAGATGATATAGAGAGCTCGGTTAGCGCGGTAAGGCTTGAACCACTTACTGATGGCAGTACTATAAGTCTCATTCCTTACAGTAAGCAGAAATTCCGTGTCGATGTCACTGACGCAAGTCATAAGGACAAAGCAAATGTACAGGCTTGGAAAAGCAATTCCACATCGGCACAAAAATTTCTAGTTAAGCGCGTAGGGAAAAGTACTTTTTCTTTACAAAACCTGAATTCAGGAAAATACTTAACGGCAGACGAAAAAAACGTCTATCAGAGGTCAGCATCTAGTAAAGGGCTGTTAAATAGCCAAAAATGGATTGCCACAAAAACAAGTGGCGGGTTTACGCTTACCAACCTAAAAACATCCAAAAATATGATGATCTTAAAGAATGGAATTAGCTACAACATCGGTGTGGCCAAAAAATCAAATAGTAAAGCGCAAGTGTTCAAAAAACAAGAAGTATCGGTGTTGGAGTCTGGGATTTTTACTATCACCAACTCTTCTGATCTGGCAATACAAATTGCTGGCGGATCGGTCAAATCAGGAGCAGAAGCACAAGTCTTTAGGCAACTAGCTTCTGCCGGGCAGAAGTGGAAGCTCAAGCAGGAAATCAGTGGTTACTTTACTATCAGTTGCGTGCGCTCAGGTAAGCTTCTGACTGCATCTAACAGCCATAAAGCGAACGGCGTTAAGGTCAAGCTTTGGCATAACATCAACAGTAATAGGCAAAAGTGGGAAGGCGTGGTTGCAGGCGGTGGGTGGGTTTACCTCAAGGCTGCAAATGGCATGTATCTGTCTACTTCCGGTGTCAAAGCTAAAAGCGGCAGCAATCTAACGATTACCATGAACGTAAAGAGGGCTGTAAAGCTCCGCATGAACTACACAACATATGATCCCGGCTCTGTTTTACTTAACGTTGCGGCAATCTCTCAGCGCCCCCAACTGCCAACCGGTTGTGAAATTACTGCGGTCGCCATAATGCTTAACGGTTATGGTGTGCCAGCCAACAAGGTCAAGCTTGCACGTGAGATGCCCTACAGTGGCAATCCAAACGCCGGATACGTTGGCAACCCATTCACTTATGGCGGCTGGACAATATATCCGCCTGCACTCATGGGGTTGGTAAAACGGTACGCCGGCTCAGCGACTTTACTCACAGGATCCTCCGCAGAAACACTAAAGGATCATCTTCTGCTTGGAAAACCTGTGGTGGTGTGGACGACTATGCACGGGTTTGGCGTACATGCAATATGCCTTGTAGGTTATGACTCAAACGGCTTTTACTACAATGACCCCTGGACGGGTAAGAAAAACGTACATATGAGCTACAAGTCATTTAATAGAACATGGTCTTCGCAAGCCAAGCGCGCTATTACTTGTTAAATTTACACTTCCCCAGCAACCAAAGCACGTTCAAGGCGCAGATGTTAACGATTGCGTGGCGTTGTATGAGCTTGCAGCAATTCCTTATTCGCAATACAGTACACTTTATACTGAATAAGTACTATGAGGTAATGAGGTGTATATGAATAACGTGATACGAATAGGAATTGTCGGATACGGCAACTTGGGCAGAGGCGTTGAGGCAGCAATAGCGCAAAATGCCGATATGGAACTGGCAGGGGTATTTACGCGCCGCGACCCTGAGAGCGTAAATGTGAGAAGCGAGGGCGTAAAAGCTTACAAGCTTGATGAGCTTGCCTCGATGAAAGATAGCGTCGATGTGGTGATTTTATGTGGCGGCAGTGCCACTGATCTTCCCCAGATGACACCTGCGATNNTTTGATACTCACGCAAAAATACCCGATCACTTTGCTGCTGTTGATGCAGCAGCGCGTGAAGGTGGCAATCTGGCCATCATATCTGTTGGTTGGGATCCGGGAATGTTTTCTCTTAACCGTGCACTGGCACAAGCCATTTTGCCATCAGGTGAGGACTATACTTTTTGGGGTAAAGGCGTAAGCCAAGGACACTCCGATGCTTTGCGCAGAATTGACGGAGTCATCGACGCTCGCCAATACACCATTCCTGTTGAGAGCGCTTTGCAAGCTGTGCGCGAGGGCAAAAATCCACAGCTGACAACTCGCGAGAAGCACACCAGACTTTGTTACTTGGTGGTAGAAGACGATGCTGATAAGGCGCGTATCGAGCAAGAAATCGTTACCATGCCTCACTATTTTGACGAATACGATACCACGGTAAACTTTATTTCTGCCGAGGAGATGGCCGCAGATCATAGCGGGCTTCCGCATGGTGGCATCGTGCTCAGAAGTGGTAA
>DBCW01000002.1:3969-5392 GCA_002293265.1 Eggerthellales bacterium UBA948 | reverse complement strand
GTCTTACATACATGGTGAAAAAATCTGCACCACCAACTTTTCCTTTAACGAGAGTGTAAGATCCTTTGTGTAAGTTTCCACTAGGAATATTTACAACTGGTTTCTAGAAACTACAGCGGATGCGCTCTATGAGAGTCATCCGCTGTATTTGACTCGAGGCTGCAATAAACACCATCTACAATAGGAGAAACCCATGCAGACCTATCAAGTGAATCCGGAGGCCATCTTGGCGAGAGAAAAAAGAAGCCCGGAAAGTATCGACCTTGCAAAGCGCATTCTCAAAGAATATGATCCAAAAAGTGCCCGAGATATGGAAGATGCCTTAAAGGACATCTTCGGGCCCCTGTTTGAGACCATGCTCAGCGCCGAGCTTGATGATCATTTAGGCTATGAGAACAACGAGCGCTGCCCCAAAGACGGCGAAAACCGCAGGAACGGCTACTCGAAAAAGACCCTTAGAACGACCAAAGGTGATGTCACAATAGATGTCCCGAGAGACCGCGATGCTTCCTTTAAGCCAGCTATCATCCCAAAAGGCAAAAAAGATGTATCAGAGATAGAAGGCAAGGTGCTTGCCATGTATGCCCGCGGCATGTCGCAGCGTGATATTTCACAAACAATTGATGAGATATACGGCTTTTCTATGAGTGCAGACATCATCTCCAAGATCACCGATCGAGTATTAGAAGAGCTCATGCACTGGCAATCGCGCCCTCTAAAACCCCTCTACCCATTTTTGTTCGTCGACTGTATGTTCGTGACCGTAAAGCATGACGGCGGCCCTCGAAACTGCGCCGTATACACCATACTTGCCTATGATATGGACGGACACAAAGACATACTCGGGCTTTGGATAGCCGACGGTGAAGGTAAGCATTACTGGATGCAGATTTTCGACGAGATAAAGGCTCGGGGTGTTGAAGATGTGCTCTTCATTTCTATGGACGGGCTATCCGGTCTTGAAGAAGGGGCGAGATCGATATTTCCCGATGTCACTTGCCAGCGTTGCATCGTACATTTGGTGAGAAACTCAGTGAAGTATGTACCCAACAAGGATATGAAGGCATTTTGCGCTTCCATCAAGCGTGTTTACGGGGCAGCGAGCCTTGAGACCTGTCGAGCAGAATTCGATAGATTCAAAAATACCTGGGCAGAGAAATACCCAGGAGGCGTTGCCGTATGGGAACGTAACTTCTCCCACATTGAGCAGCTCTTTGATTACGGAAGCGCCATCAGACAAGCGATGTATACCACCAATGCCGTGAAAGCCGTCAACTCCAGCTTCAGAAAAGTCACCAAGAAAGGAGCCTTCCCAAGCGAGCAGGCATTGAAGAAGGTGCTCTACCTAAGAATTACAGAGCTTTTTCGTAAGTGGGAGGGCGGGTATTATCGCAACTGGGCACTCGTAAGAAACCAGCTAGCC
>DBCW01000002.1:0-3949 GCA_002293265.1 Eggerthellales bacterium UBA948 | reverse complement strand
ACACAAAGCTCTTGACACACCCTGACTTTTTGGCCCTGAACAGTTCCAGGCCGTATCACCACAAACCGTACTCATTTATTGCTTCCTCATAGCCTTCTTCGTACCCTTTTTCATACCCTGTATCATATCCTTCGGTGTGTCCTGTGTCATATCCCTTGTCATACCCCTCTTCATATCCTGTGTAGTGTCCATCTTTCTGCCCTTCTTCGTACCCCTGATCGTAGCCCTCAGTATTTCCGGTTTTCAGCCCTGCCTCGTAACCCTCTTTATAGCTATCATCAACAGCAGAATCATCAGCACAACCAGTTACGATAAAACATGATAATAGTAAAATTAACGGTAACGCCAGCTTGCAAAAAAGTAAATATATGCAATTGTTCTTCAATTTAACCACCCAATGCAATAATTTGCCAATACTGCTATGACCATTTAATTGCACTAATTATACCTGCTGTTCAATAGTGTTTTCGTTATTCGTTGTGGAGAAAAAACGCTGCATNNTTCGCCGTTGGTATTGACCTTAGTCATTTTATCTACCTGGATACCGTAGATACGTCTCGTCCGATAATTTCAGAAATTTCTTATAGTTAAGAAATTAGATCATCTTCAGTTTTTAATCTTTCATACAGTGCCAAGCGCTTGAAGCTGTCATCTTAGACATACTTTCTTATCAATTGATTTGTTTGGTGACTAATATTTTATGTAGCTTGGATGTCTATCTGATTTTAAAAAAGACCAATGATCTTATTATTAGTAACTATGGCACAGGCATCAAGCATATAAAACAGCTGGTGGTATAATTGCCAAATTACAAGGTGCGGCACGATTTAAAGATTTATATTTGTTTGTGGCTGGGGATTTCCTAAGTAATCAAACATCGGTATCCATATGAAATATAAAGGGAGGGCTTATGGAAAAGGGTCATGCACTTGGTTTATTGAACCTAAAAGAAAATGAGCTATCAAGAACAGCTATTGAAGATGCACACAAACAGGCGATGCGTAGTATTTTTCTCGACCTAGCGGACGGTGGCGTTGAATTGCAAGATGAACTCAACAAAAGAAGACAAGCTATAAATCAGGCAAGAGATGCTTTGCTAAACACCATTACAGAAGATACATTAAGTTTATGCTTTGAGAATAATACTAAGGTTGATGAACTATCACTTGAAGAGGCTCAAGAAATTAGAGTTTATGCATCAGCACTTATGGGTACCGGCGAATACTACAACAGGCAAGATCTCAAGTATACGATTGATACAATTCGGAATGCATTATTAAAAGAAACTATGCACGGGGTGCTTTCAGGGCACGTCGACTTCAAAAGAATCTCCAGTAGTTATCAAAACATATATGCTTCTCTTGATGAAAGATTTGTAGAAAACTCTGAGCTGGCTGCCCAGCTTAAGCGAGGATTAGAACTGAATAATGTTTTTCTGGAAAGAGTGGGAAGTGGCGAAATTGCGGAATACGATTTTGATGATTGCAAAAATACCTACATCTCTCACTTGAGCAACTACGATAAAGAGGCTTTTCAAAAGTATGGCGAGTGGTCGTCAAAAGAGATATGGAAACATAGGTGGGACGAATATAGCAAATATGTAGACGAGTGTGTTGCAAAAAGAGATTCAATTAATGGGAGCAATTCTACTAGAGATTTTTCAGTGGATTCTATTTGCTCTCTTCAATCATCGGGTAAAGATGAATCAAGCAAATTTCTGTCTCAACCGGATTCGGAGTCGCACAAACCTGTATTAAGCAAATGGAAAACATCGTTACTGTTTTCCATTATTGGAGTTTTTACAACATACATCGGCATCCCGGTGGTTTCGTACTTTCTAAGCGCTTTAACTTTAGCAGCTGATGGTACGCTATATGAAGGGGCTGCTTTTGCAACACTGGCTGGATTTGCACTATTTCTTATTCTGTTTTATTTGGTGCTCCCAATTGTTTACGCACAAGCATTCTATCCTACATATTTTGACTGTAAACCAAGAATAAGATCCAGTAGGTTAATCTCTTTTTCAAATTTGGCTTTTGGTGGCATCATTTTTGGCTCAATATGGAATTCAAATCTCACGAACAGAAAGCGTGGAATTTCTCATAGTGTCTTCACGTTTCTCGTCATAGTTGGACTAGTAATTGGTTTGTTTACTGCTCTCGCAAGTTGGCAAGGGCAGGTTGGCTCATCTTCAAATTCAGCGAACACATCTGGCAGAAATACACAACAAAACTATGTAGCTGCATTTAATCAGCCCGAGCAGTCGATGCCATCAAATGGAAGTACAAACTATTTCACAAGCAAAGAAGGTGTTGACACAGCTGTTTTTAGCATTCAAGTGCCGCAGGGAGAGAATTATTATTATATTCTGCTCAGAAAATTCGATGCCTATCAGACTAAGTGTGTAGCTGTTCTTATTCATCCAGGAGAGAAAGTGGACATAGATGTTCCTTTTGGAACGTACAAAATGCTGTACCAGGCAGGCAAAAAATGGTATGGAAGCGAGTACCTTTTTGGCCCGGAGGCAATTATTGTTGCAAAGGCTGACGATACTTTTACATTCAATGAGAAAGGTGGGTGGGAAGTTGAGCTGCAGGCTCAGGTTAACGGTAACCTTCCAACATCTGATGCGAAAAGTGAGGATTTTAAGTAGGTTTTCCTTGTTTCTTGTAGTAGAGCGAGGATAGTTAATCTTGTCGCTTCAACAAAAAATCGAAGATTGCTATAAACAACTTCACTAAGCGAAGGAATTGGATGTGAGCTGATTCAGAGCTCCATTGTGCTTGACACACAACCGATTTACACACTAGGGATGAAAACCTTCAACCACCTAACACACCGCACGGCTCTGCCTTACTTGCCACGGGCGTACAACAAGAGTAAGCTTAGTCCATCAACTTAGTTTGTTTGGAGGTTGCATGAAGCAGATCAACATGCATGAGGCGAAAACGCATCTTTCCGCACTTGTAGACAAGGCAGTGGCGGGCGAACCGTTCATTATTGCGAAGGCGGGAAAGCCGCAGGTCATCGTATATGCTTATCAAAACCAAGATCAGCAAACAAGGCGCACCGGCTTCATGCCGGATATCCGGATTCCCGATGACTTCGATAGCCTTTACAGCAAGGAAATACACGAGCTGTTTTACGGAGAGAGTCGATGAGACTGCTTTTGGATACCCATACTTTGTTGTGGGCAGCAAGAGGAACGTTGCCACGGGATGCGAGTAATCTCATCGAGGATATGGCGAACGAGCTATACTTTTCACCCGTTAATCTTTGGGAGATAGAGCTGAAGCGATCCAAGCTATCGGTTGATCCCCAAGAGCTTTACAGGAATTTGATAATCAACTCATATAGGGAGCTGAAAATTACAGTACATCACGTGTTACAGCTTTCCAAGCTTCCCACCATCCATACCGACCCTTTTGACCGCATGTTGCTGGCTCAGGCATCCTGTGAGCGGCTTCAACTACTCACAGCGGATGCCACCATCAGACAATATGTCGGACAGATGGATTGCATCCTCCATTATTCGTAGCCCAAGTCGTTTGTTGTTCCCGAAGGATGTTCTCGCTGTAAGTGGAAAGCAATACCTCCACTTTCGAACTATTAAACATCATTGCAGAGATAATGATGTTTGTATCTATCATTACTCGCACTAGGCTTCTTTTCTTTTGCGATATTCTTTAACCATTGCCATGATGTTTAGGCTACAAATCGGAAGTCCACTTTAGCTGCAATCCCAGTGCTTGACATTAGAGTATGCTCAAATGTCATACTGCGGTTTTGGAGGTAGAAAAATGCCGGAATATTTGATAGAGCAGGCATCCGCTTTGCTTGGGATATCAGAGAATAACGCGAAGAATAACGCGGGAGGAGTGTTATGTTTCAGCGGCACATTCCCAATTTATTCCTCATCTCGGTAACACATCTATACATAAATGCAATG
>DBCW01000084.1:19229-37796 GCA_002293265.1 Eggerthellales bacterium UBA948 | reverse complement strand
AAGTTGTCGAGAGCAGCTTTCCCCGCGGCTGCGGGGGTGATCCTAAATACCTTGTTTATTGTCATGTTTACTCCTATATTCTTTAGTGTCGCATTTTGAAGCTGTCTATCGGATAATTCAGAATGTGATGCAGTTACTGGCAGGGCGGGAATGCCGACATGTGTGATGGGGCTTTTAGACCTCGGTAAGGAGAGTGGCATCCTGCCCTATACGGGTAGTCCGCGGATTAGCTGGATAAGGAAGGTTTCAGACTTTACCTTGTATCTCTTTTAGGAGATTGCGGTCCTGTATAGTGAGGCAGCAGAACCTGTCTGTGGCTGTACTCCGCTATTCGAAAGGAGGCTTCAAGTCCATGGTCTATGCAGGAATCGATATCGCCAAACATGACCACATGATTATCGCCGTTGATGAGAAAGGCGATAAACTCACTCGTCCGACCTCTTTCAAGAACTCAGCATCTGGTTTTGAAGAGTGTAGCGTCTTTCTTGAAGAATTGGGAGACATTGAAGACATAGTGATCGGTATGGAAGCAACGGGGCATTACTGGTTAGCGTGTTATACCTATCTCACAAACAAAGGCTATAAAGTCTTTGTCATCAATCCCATGCAAACAAAGGCAATGCGTAAACTCAAGGGTAAATCACGGGTAAAGACCGACATGATCGATGCCTACATCATTGCAGAGACACTGCGCTTTGAAGACTATGAACTTACTCGTCTTGCAAGTAACGAGGTGCAAGAGCTTAAATACCTCACGCGCTTTCAGCAATCCTTGAAAGAAGAAGTGGCTACCCTAAAGACTCAAGTGATCTGTTGTCTTGACCAAGTGTTCCCCGAATTCGAAGCTCAATTCTCAAGCACCTTCGGTGAGAGTGCAAAAGCGTTTCTTGAACGCTGTCCTACTCCCGATGAATGTATCGCCACCGATACCCACGCTCTTGCTCGTATGCTTAAAAAGACAAGCAGGGGGCGCTTCGGGCATGATAAGGCGAAAGCCTTAAAGGAAGTTGCGCGCTCATCGGTCGGTATCAAACTTGGGGCGAATGCCATCTCTTTCCAGATCAAGCTTTGCATCTCCCAGATAGAGTTCATCGAAGAACAGATTGATGAAGTTGACAGACACATCAAAGAACTGCTTGACGCACTCGAACCACTGATACTCACCCTTCCCGGCATTTCCTATACCTTAGGCGCACAGATCGTCTCTGAGATAGGCGACATCAATCGCTTTACCGATGCCCCTTCCCTCGTGAGCTATGCTGGCATCAATCCCTCTATCAGCCAATCAGGCAAGTTCGAAGGAGACGACAACAAAATCACCAAGCAGGGATCTTCTTATCTCAGACGTGCCCTTTGGCTTGCTGCTGACGGAGCACGGAAGTTCGATCCTAAACTTCGTGATTACTACGAACAAAAACGTGCTGAAGGTAAGCCTCACCGGGTGGCGGTGACCGCTGTTGCAAGGAAACTGACCCATGTCATCTATGCGGTGTTAAAAAACCAACAGCCCTACGACCCGAACAAGTAAGTCTACAACTAAATTCCTTTTATGCTAACGGCTGTTTCTGCGGCCAGCACTACATTGCGCTCTGGATTATCCGATATTCAACTTTCAAAGTGCATTTTCCAATAAAACCAACAGTTCAAACTTTTCTAAAAATCTTTCAAATTGGTCTTGACTTCATATAGCTGGTCTCCTTACGGTTGAATCAAAAGCTGTTTAGACTTATTGGTCATCTTCAGCTTTAACTGTTCGACGTCACCAATCTCTATACAACCTGACTGGCAGTGTTGTACGCAGAGCGGCATTTTGCCTGCCTCTATCCTGTCGGCACACATATTGCACTGATCTGTAATCATCGGAACATATGTATATTGCCATTTTTTGTCGTCGTACTGCCAAGGACCGATCTCTGTGATCTTAATCCCAAACTGACCCACCGGAAGATTATTCTTCATCTGGCATGACAACTCACATGAATGACAGCCTGTGCACCATTCATAGTCAACAAGCATTGCGCGATTAGACATGGCTGTTCCTTTCTTCAACTTTGTATATTCGGCAAAGTAATGATTTATAGTTGGCTCCGATACCTGAAGGTCCACAGCCCCAAGGCATGAGCTTGTTGATATTTAAATCCATAACATCGTAGAGCTTCTTAGGATCGCCCTCCGGATGCCACCACCCATGATCGGTACTTACAACACGTGGATCGATAATAGGTGTAATCTCTACCACGCGCTTTGCGCGAGCAACATCACCGGTAGTACCTTTTGGACCTTCAAGCCAAACCCACTCGCCTTCACTAACACCAAGCGAAGCAGCGGTATCGGGATGCATTTGCACTGCCGGCTCGCTATGCATGGCGCGTAAATGTGGAGTCTGACGGTTCTCTGCGTGGAACGTATTCCATCTTCTGGCACCGGTTGTAAGCACCAGTGGGAAGTCCTTATAGAGCTCCGGAGTGGAATAAGGGCTCACAGAGGGTTCTTTATAAATGGGCAGCGGATCCAAGCCAAATGAGGCCATCATGCCCGACCAAAGCTCTAATCTACCGGAGGGAGTATTAAAGCCCGGAGATCCGTCAGGTCTAAGTTTGCCGCTCTTGTACTTGTAATACTCAAAAGGCATATAACCCGGAGCTGCAGCTTGCGCTTCTTCAAAAGTCAAACCGGTCGAACCATATATGTTGGAAAACATCTCTTCAACTGTATCCCATGGCCAACCTTCAGGATTAAATCTCTTACCCAGCTCCAAATTGATCTGCATGTCAGATTTTGTATTACCTGGATCAACCGCTTTGTTGATGGTCTCGATACGTTGGCAGCCATCGCCGCAACGTATGCCACTGCGCTCAGGGAACATACAAACAGGCAGCATTATATCTGCAAGAGCTTGCAGGGTGGGGTTCATGTATGGATCTACACCAACAATAAAGTCCAGCTTTTTAAATGCCTCTAGTGTGCGCTCAGGATCAACACCCATGCAAGCAAGCAAATTTGTTGTTTGAATCCAAGCGGCTTTGATAGGATAAGGTTGGTCTGTCTCAATGGCTTCAATAACTACATCTGCTGCCGCTACAGCTACACCGGCGTTATAGAATGGATATTTATTGGGACCAAGCTTCTTTGCTGCTTGCTCCTCAGGTAATAACTCTGCTCCCCAACCGTTGAGATACATCAAGACCTCAGGTGGTTTTATCATACCACCGGGGTTATCAATATTTCCGGTGATCATCATCAAGGCGGCAACTGCCTGACAACTTGGAATTGCTTCATCCTTTTGATCAAGCACTACGCCCCACTGAATGACTCCACCATCAGCTGCCGCATACATTCTGGCAGCAGCACGAATATCATCAGCGTCTACCCATGCGTATTCGGCAACGTCTTCTGGAGCATAGTTTGCAGCGTTAGCGCTGTATTCATCCAGACCGGTACACCAAAGCTCAACAAATTCTTTGTCATACAAATCCTCTTCGATCATGACATTTGCCATAGCCAAAGCCACAGCCGCATCGGTACCAGGTCTTACTTGCAGCCATACCTCGGCTTTTGCGGCAAGCCAAGTACAGCGACTATCCACAACAATGAGCTTTGAACCGCGCTTCATGCAGTCTGTTGCCCAGTGCCCAAACGCACCATCAGAATTTGCCACAACGGGATTGTTGCCCCAGACCAAGATTACTTCAGGACACTTCCACTGCGGATTATCGTATCTATCAGCAAACTGTTGAGAGTAGTCGCCTACCCAAAATGAACCTGAAAGCGTAAAGCAGCCATACACACGAGGTCCATAACAGGCTAGTCCATTTAGTGATGGCAAAAAGTTAGGGCTGCCAAATGACCAAGCTAGGCGGGATATCCATGCCGAAATATCACGACCTGTACCTTCCCAAAACGTCACAGCTTCGGCACCATAGTTTTCTTTAACGTTATTGAACTCTTCTATAATGGTATCGTAAGCCTCATCCCAAGATATCTCCTGCCAAGCATCGGGATTACCGCGCTCTGCTTTGTCTCGCTTCATGGGGTATTGCAGGCGATACGGACTTTGCACGGCCTCTTTAGTGGCAATGCAGCGCACGCACAATCTTCCCTGATTAAAAGGATTATCCGGATCCCCCTCAACATCGATCAAGTTTCCTTGTTTGTCTGTACGAATGAGCACACCGCATCCCAAGTGACAACCGGGAGCCGACCATGCGCTGCCACGAGTAACGATGGTTTCGCCATCCTCATACCTAAACGGCTTGTCGTGTTCAACAAAAATATATTGATCATCCATTACTTTCTCCTCTTCTTACACTACTTAACTTCCGCTTTTCTTCTGTCTTGATTTGCACGTGAAAGTGGTGTTAGTATTTCTGTATTAACCCACATCATTTGCACCACACCTTATTTCTCTTGCATTTAACACGTGTTGATTTGCGCTAATCACAAAGTACAACCACGCGTTTGTGATTTCATCGATATTTAGGGAGGAACAATCCGATATGAGCCACGACGTAAAGCAGGATTATCCTGAAAAAGCAACTAGTACAAAAAGCACTATGGGTGCTGATCATGGTATTGCTTGCCCTTAATCTGCTGTTTATTATATTTTCTGAAAAAGACATAAGTGATCGTAAGATCATCGTAAATGAACACCATCTACCATCACTACATCTTTCCAGAAATGTGTCGATGATGTTGTTCGGTTACGATTGCATTTCCGGGTTTCTGCTAATTTGCGCCATCAGTGTTACCATACAGAACAACTCTCTTATGATATTTGCAATCAGCGCAGGACTCATTCTGCTAACGTTATTTGCAATATGCTTGTTTAGAAAAGGACAAAGCTTTTCCTTTAGTTCTCTGCACAGGGTGATACTGCCTTTATTTTCCGGCTTACTGATAGTTTTTTTGCTGAACAACCAGATCATCACAGTGATCGCCGGAGTAATCGCTTTTGCAGTACACTTTTTTGTTGCCTCATCCAACACTATGTGGCTTCATGGAGTTGCAAATGCTTATGGCTTTAATATCGGATCGTATATCATGCGTGGACGACGAGCTGCAAACACCGGACTGCTATTAGGTTTGGCGCTTGGTCTGTCTCACATCTATTTTGACATAGCAAGCAATTCAGCGTTTTCCATCGTTTTCGCAGCCGCACTACTGGTCGCTTTTGCAGTTCTCTCCGCATTATTGCCATTTTACGCCGGCACTCCGATCGAAAGTGGAGTTATTGATAATGACTTCAAGATAATGGGTGATGCAGCTCAAAAAGATCATGGCAATTCTTTTCGCTTCCGCTGTGATGCACTTGCATCACAACACAAACTAACTTCCAGGGAAGCAGAGGTTATGTTGTTACTGGCGAGAGGCTATAGCGCTGAAAGCATTGCCCAGACATTATTCTTAGCTACCAGTACAGTTAAAACTCATTCCACAAATATCTACCGAAAGATCGACATACATTCCAGACAGGAGTTGTTGCGCTTAATAGATCCGGAGCTAAAGTAAAAGCGCCTGAGTACCTGCCTAGCCAACACACACTCAAACGCTTTACCGTATAAATCTAATGACCATACTGCCCGTCTAAGCTCTATCTCCCCTACTAGGCATCCTAGACAGCTGTATCAACCCACAAACAATACCTAACACCAGCAAAAATACGAACAGCAATATGATGCTGATAAATGGCACCGGGCCGGGGTTTCCGCTTAAGAGAGCGAAAAAGGTACCGGCAATGGCTTCTCCTGCTCCACAAATTAACACTTGAAATCCTCCGCCTGCTAGCTGAGCGATTGGCTTATAGACTCCAAGGGGAGCTAGTACAGAACCGATACTGATCAAGATGATGAACAATACCGGCACAGGGATCTTTGTGACTTGCCAGATCAGTTGCATGAAAGCGCAAATTGCTCCGGCAATTAAAAAGGCCCATAGGATAGCCATGGCATCAATACCAACCGGTATACCCATTGGAGGACCCCCAGCATCTCCCCACGGTGCGCCTACTTGAGCTACCACTACACCACCGGGGGCATATGTTGTATAAAAGACAGCGCCATCAAAGCCGGCAAAGAAAAAGATCGCGCTTACCGTACAGCATATTAAAGTGCCAACCAAAAGGATCTTTAGGCCAAACTCTATTACAGCAACCATAGCTGCTTTGCCCTTGCTTCCTGTTTGCATGCCTACGCCTACAACAGCTCCTGCTATGGCACATGGCAGTCCGGTAAACGGAAGCATGGCTCCCATTCCACCTATCTTTTCTAACTTGGGGTATAGCCCTGTTACAAATAGAATTGCACCTATTAGTCCCAGTGTTGCTAAAACACATACCATTGAAAAACCGGCTAAATAAAGTGGTGTAAAGCTATATGCTATGACCAACAACGCTCCAAGTACACCTAAAGCGCCACCTACTATAAAACTCATCAGGACTGCTTTGCCTAAGGAAGTACCGGTTAATTGCTTGTGTGACAGATTCTGTTCAGTTTGCCCCGGATTTGCTTGAGCAGACGGCGGCACTACCGGGCGTAATGTCGCTGTTTGCTCGAGCATAGCTGGGGCAAACTGTGCAGAAGATGACGCGCAATGAATTGATCGGTGCTTCCTTAAGCTAGGTCTTGCTTCGTCCATTGTTTTATTCCTTTCTTAAAGTATGAGGCTGCATCAAAAGTTTTATGGCGAAAACACTCTTTTAACTTTTCACATAGCACTAACTGTTTATTATGGATTCCCGCCTCCGCGGGAATGACAAGATGAGTTATGTCTATACTTTCAATACAGCCTCGTATACAAATTACCAATCGAAAACTAAGCTGCTGATACGTCTACGTCACCCAAGCTCAGATCGCGCTGTGTAACATCAGCTTCAAATGACTTGCCACCAACTTCAACTACATAACAGGCTTTCTCAACTTGATCGAACTTAAAGTCACCCAAGTCATCGCTTGTAAGTGTTGCCACAAGATCACCGCTTGCAGACTTGAGCTCTACCGTAGTACCTATAACCACTTCGTCTGCGGCGATATCTACAACCGTGCCGGCTATAAAACGCTTTGGATAATTGAGGTAATAAACTTTTCCTCCCAGACCGGCAACGCCGTCCAGCACCACTGCTTCGCTCAGATCAACTTCTGACTCCTCCACATATAGCAAGGCGTCTGTGGGACAAGCATCAACGCAACGCGGTACTTCCCAGCCGTTGTCCAACAGATGAGCGCATCCTGTACATTTCTGCGGAATATCTAATGCCTCGTTGTAATAAATCGCACCTATCGGGCAGCTGTCTACCAGGCCTTTTAGCCCTTTAGCCTTGGCAGGATCAACAATTACCAGACCATCTTCACGACGATACACAGCCTCCGGAGCTGTTTTCATGCAAGGAGCGTCCGCACAGTGATTGCACATCGTTGGTTCATAAGAAACGCGTACCCAAGGAACCTGTCCGCGCTCTTTTTGATTTACCTTGCACCAATACTGACCGGTCAGCGGTTGAGCCTCGGCAATTGGCAGCCAGGGCTGGTCGCAATGCTCGTCCTTGCAAGCCACCTGACAGTTATGGCAACCGTTGCAATGTGCAACATCGATTACAAATACTTTAGCCATGATCTAGACACCTTTCTCGATATAAGCATCGGCTATCAACCCAACTTCAGAGCTGTACTCGCGGTTAAACTGCTCGGGGTATTGCCTTGCCAACTCAAATACGTCTGCTTTTTCTACTCCAACTAAAAAGCCGTTGGTAACCTCGCCGGGAGCGTTTTTAGACGATGTGGGCGACGGGCAAATGAGATTGTTTGCGCCACCGCGATCCAATCCGCCTGTTCCGGCCTTGATCGCATCAATATGTGCGCCATGATCTTGATAAAGCGCGCCCGGCATAACACGCTCGGTGATCCTTGCTCCACCTAATACCGAGCCACGCTCGTTATAGATACTTACAATGTCGCCGTCTTCGATGCCATGCTTTTTGGCATCCAGCGGGTTTATCCACAAAGGCTCATATGCATAGCCGTCAGGTCCAACAACTTTGCAGGTCTCAATCTCGCGCAGCCACGGAATATCGTCATGCTGGGCATGAACACGCCAACGCGGATGGTTAGATACTAATAAATATGGATAGTCCTCGGCACGTTTGGAACCAATGCGCTCCTGATGCCCGTCACCCTCTTCGATCCACTGTGGATAAGGACCGCGGATCTTATCATCCGGGAAGTGCTCGGCAAGCCTTGTTGAGTAATACTCTAGTTTTCCGGACGGAGTCTCCAGTGGATACTTCTCAGGCTCCATGTAGAAGTTGTACAGCCCGGCAGGCTCGCTCTCCCAACCATCACGCACTTTTGATGCCCAGAACTTCTTCTCTTTGAGATCATCATAGGTGAAGTCTGCCGGCACGCCACTGGTCTCAAATCCTTTGCGGATAACCTCTTCTTTGCTTAAATCGCCAACGTAGCGATTGTAAAGATTTTCATAGATGCCGCCGTGCTTTTCTAAGGCTTTGGCAACTTCGCAAACAACTTCATAATCAGAGATGGCTTCGCCTTGAAGCTCCACTGCTTGATCCTCCAGATAAAGCAGAGTAACCTGACCGCTCATGTTATCGTTAGCGATATCGGAGAGTTCTAAGCCTGTGGCGCTTGGCAAAATGATGTCAGCAAAAACGGTGTCGTTTTCCATCCAAGGATGCTGCACAAGCACAAACTCGATAGAATCATCGCGCAGTGCATCTTCCATCTTAAATCCGCCGTTCCAACAAGTTGACCAGCACGGTGCATCAGACCAGATCATGTGAATGCCCTTGCCACCGTTCATCGGAAACTCGAAGGGAATAAACTGATCTTCTGCCGGGAAGGCACATGGTCCGTGACTCATCCACTCCACTTTTTCTTTGGTGAGAATGGCTTCCGGCAGTTTAGTCTTGACCAAGAACGAACTACCCAAACCATCGCCATGAACGCCGTGATAAGCCGCCATGAGCAGCGTGTATGTCTCGGAACGCGGTACAGGGCTGCAAGAATCAAAGCCGAAAAGCTGCCACTCGATAAACTTGAATTGATGACAGCCCGGTTTACCTACAGCTTGCATGCCAAGCAGGCAAACTTCCAAGCGCGCCGGCTCATGTGAGAACGGCGAGCGCACCATACCACCACCGTTGCAGTGTGCGATGGAAACGTTATGTTTTGCCCAATAGCGTGCCAAAGCCTTGATGTGATAGCTCTTTACACCACATTTAGCTTCTGCCCATTTTGGCGTTTTTTCAATGCCATCAATAAAGCCTTTAACATAGCTTTCAAACCAGTCATAACCAATGGCATGTGACTCCAAATATTCCTTTTCGTAAAGACCCTCGCTAAACCAAACGTGTGCAATTGCCAACTGCAAAGCGGCATCGGTGTTTGGCAGTACCGGAATCCACTTGTCGGCGTGCACGGCACTGGCATAGTTTACATCCGGACAGATAAAGATCGATTTAACGCCGATATCATTAAACCAATAACACATTCTGGATGGCAGCTGTCCGCCCCATCCCCAAGGTGTGGTCTCGGGGTCAGCTCCCCAAAATAGTACTGCGTCACCGTTCTCGGTTATGTCTCTAAAAACACCGTTTTGGTATTTGTTCTGTCCCAGTGGTTCCATACCCCAAACATGCTTGGCACCCCAGACCCAGCCTTCCCAACTATCCGGTTGCCTGGATTGAACTGTACACTCGCCTACCAAGTTGAGCAAAGCAATTTGGTTTCCGTGTGTGCCGTTGTAAGTCTTGCTCTCGCCGTGACCTTCACCTTGGCAATACACCGAGTATGGGCCATAAGTCTCATGAATGCGCTTTATCTCATCGGCAATGATCTTTGTGGCTTCGTCCCAAGAAATGCGACGATACTTTGACTCGCCACGGTTTTGCGGATTGCGCTCTCCGTTTGGATCCCAGTCCACCCTAATCAGAGGATAAGGCACGCGATTTGGTGAGTAGGTGCGCATCTTGTAAGCTAAAGACAGCGGAGGGATCAAAGACTTCATTTTTGGGTCAAAGACCTGTCCGTCTTTTTCCAAGCTCCACATCTTAAGCTCTTCACGCGTGTAGTTATCGTCGTAGTGCAGTGGTCTGATTCTAACAATTCTCCCATCCTTCACATCCACTGCAGATGTATTTGAAGACATGCCAAAACCACAAAAGCCCAGATTCTTAATGACTGTCTTGTCGGATATCGGATTGCTACTCGCAACCATAAAGACCTCCTTTTCGCTTTAATACTTGACTCATAGCTTGTTTAGTTGATATGAGCCGCTGTTGTTGCAAGCACTCTAACTTTGGTGCTAAAGCGAAAAAAGGAGCTGAGATGTTTATCTTGTGTGTTTGCGTAGTCTGTGCGTGTTAAAACGCATATTGTAGCGCGTAATACTGAGGGCTTACAGATCTACCTGCGATTACTTCTTGATCCTGCCCTCCACAGCATCAATTAGCTCTTGCTGAGTATGAACACCTATCTTTTGATAAATACGATAGATGTGTGCTTTGGCGGTATGTTCTGAAATAACTAAGTCATTAGCGATAAAAGTTGCGTTGCGCCCTTTTGCGAGATAGCTAAATACTTCTTCTTGACGCTTTGACAGGTTGTTCTCTATGCAAATCGCCTTGCATGATTCGCGCCAACGACCAAGTTGCGCATCATCATGCTTACCAATTAACAAAGCATTCTCAGTCTTCTTTTTAGGCATGGCATCATAGGCAATCTTTGCAACCAATACTATCGATAACGCCAAAAATACTGTGCTGTAAAAACTACCGCTGTTGTCAAAGAATTGGTGAGAAACGGTGCCAACTGCCCAACCGATAGTTACACCAAAGAAAAATGTAGCCAGACTTACCATCAGCGGACCAAGACCGGCTTCTCTATGCTCATCGACCATTTCTGCCAGGATCAAAAAATGTACATTTTGGTAAATGGCAAAGCAAAGGCAGACAATAGAGACCAGATAGACCGAAGGCAATGGAGGCAGATAAGGCATTACGATAAAGGTGATCGTGGCAATAACTGTTAAAACCCACTGAGTCATGTCATAGTTAACCACACCTTTAGTCCTTACATAATCGGCGGCTAATACAAAACCACACAAAACTAAGGCAATGATAGTAATGATTGGGTATTCACCTGTAACTGCCCTTGAGGTACTGGCAGCAATAAAAACTGCAAACCCAAACACAATTCCATAAAATACGGAGAAAGTCGATTGTTTATGAACTCTATATAAGGAGGTTAAGAGTGTTTCTCGATTCTCCAAAGCAGGAGTGTTCTTATTGCCAATGTCGCTGATTTTATCAGCATAGTAAAAAAGACTCGACATAAATATTGGCAAAACTGCTACAACAAGTAGCCCCACCGGCACTACAATCACGTTTAACGCCAAAAAGAACAAGCCACCGGATATGAGAGAAACGCAAATAACAAAATAACGAGTTTTCTTTGCCATCGCAGCCAAGAAGACTACTTGCGAAACTAAGTAATAACTGGTTGATAATCCTAAGACGAACCAGCAGATCAGCTCTAAGCTTATGTTCATCTGCTCATAAGTAGTTGTAATCAGGGTTATAACTATTGTCGGAAAGCTGAATATGACCGCTAAAATGTTTGCCGGAAGATTAACTCGCTTGCCAATACGGTGTTGCGTTGCGAAAAGCAAGATCAAACCAAAACATATCCCCAGCCATCCGACAGCCCTGAATAATGGCTCTAACTTAAGCCCAGGATCTAACGGTATTACAACAATGCCAGAGAAAAAGCAGCTCAGATACCATGCCCACGTTAGCGCAAAGGCTACTATGCCACAAAAAATCCTGCTGTCAAGCGAAATTCCGGTTGTTGAATTGTCGGAAACAGAGTCTGCCATAATGACTCACATTCTTTAGGTGCGCCCACATTACCCCAATGTGCTGTTATTGTATCAGTTTTGCTTGCTAACTAAAAAGATTGTCTGAGTTGTATTTGCGTCTGAGCTCGGCTAGTTCTTGTTGTAGCTCGCTGATACGTCTAAAGAGATCGTCAATTTTGTCGGCTGCTTGATCTGATGTCTGGGCGGTTTTGCCAACGTTTTCGCTTCTGACACGTCTAAGCTGAATGGTCGCGTCACTTATTTCGGTCTTGAGTTGATCTTCGCGGATATCAAACATCAGCTTGCCGGCAAGTCTGTTTGGGGGCACGCCGTCATAACTGGCAAGACGTGCGCCTGACAATATGCTTGAGATATCGGGGTTTTGCGCAGTCAACTTTGCCAGCATATCGCTCGAAACATCGCCTGAGTTAAACCCAAGCAGCATTTTGGCTATAGACTCATGTTCAGCTGAGCTCCACTTAATGCGCTTAAAAGCTGAAGCTACTCGCTCGCGAACCTCGGGGTGCTCTATAAACAAAAGCAGCAGTTCAATCTCCATAGCCTTAGCTTTACTTTGCTTAACAGGTCGTGAGGTCGCTTGAGTTGCGGCTCCGTTAGTATCTTGTGAAGTAGACGCAGAGCTAACGGCACGCTGAACCGGCTGTGGTTTTGCTCTTTCAAGCATCATGGCTACTTCTTCGTAGTTTTTGCCAAACAAATCGGCCAGATAGTTAACATAATCTGACGCAAGCAGTGTGCCTTTTAGCGGCGCAAGCAAGGTTACCGCATCATTTAGCGCTCGGTTTCGCTGCTCAACTTGGTCTAAGTCCCACTTTGCCAAACGCCTATCAAGCGCAAAGCGTATTAGCGATACCGCGCTGTCCAGCGTGGATTGCATCGATTCTTTACCCTCAGCTTCTATGTATTCCGCAGGATCCAACTTGTTGGGCAATACAGCAACAAATAGATCCAATTTGCTCCAACCGTCAGACGCAGCTGCTATATTTATCAGGTCTGTCGCTCTATCAGCTGCACGCATCCCGGCCTCATCGCCGTCAAAGAGCAGGACTACTTTTTTTGTAAAACGAGATAGCAGCTTTAGATGTTCCGGCGTAAGTGCGGTGCCTAAAGTCGCTACCGTGTTGGTGAATCCACCTTGATGCATGGCAATAACATCGGTATAACCTTCTACAACCAATGCAGCGCCTGCCGTGGTTATCGGAGCTTTTGCTTTATCGATCGCAAACATATTCTCGCGCTTATGAAACAATCGAGTGTCCGAACTGTTTAGGTATTTAGGCTCACCGCTGCCGATAACTCGACCACCAAAGGCAATAGTTCTGCCTTGCAGGTCATAAATGGGAAACATTATGCGATTATAAAAGCGATCCCTAAGCTGGCCGTTGTCAGCACTAAAAGCAACGTTGGCTTGGACAAGCTCTTCGTCCGTAAAACCTTTTTCCTGCAAGTGTCTAACGAGCATTCCCCTGCCGGGCGCAAAACCAAGCTTCCAGTCGCGAGCTACACTGCCGCCCAAGCCACGTTTGCCCAGATACTGGCGAGCAGCATCAGTCTCACTGCTCTTCACGCGCATTAGTTGCTGGTGATAAAACGCATTAGTCTCATCACACACCGCGATAAGCCGCGCTCGCTTGCCGCCAGAGCCCGCACCGCCTCCCTGTTCATCCTTTAGCTCAATACTTTTTCGCTGCGCCAAACTGCGCACGGCATCCAAAAAGTTTAAGCCTTCGGTCTTCATCACGTATTTAAAAACGTCGCCGCCTTCTCCACATCCAAAACAGTGGTAAAACTGTGACGCCGGATCAACTTTAAAAGAGGGAGTCTTCTCGTTATGAAACGGGCAATTACCCCAAAACTCACGACCGCGCTGCTTTAAGACCACGCGTTCGCCGATAAGTTCAACGATATCGTTTGCATCTCTAACCCGCTTTATGTCGTCATCTGTAATCATGGTAATAGTTTACCTCAAGGTTTAGAAATAACGACGGATTACGCTGGTTTATATTGGCGGATAACCAATAGCGCGCAAAGAAAATATCAGAGTGCTTGTGAAATTGGATACGGATCACTCTTTTGGCTATTAGATACAAGAAGCTCATTAGCTTCGCTCGATATGTATGCATACGTATTTCAGTGTGCCTGTTTATCATTAGTGGCAAAATTGTGTACTGTATATTTACCATATTTGGTGATTTTATATACTGTATAATTGCCAAATATGGTAATTTCCACTATCATAAAGTTGTACTACAGCCATGGAAGGGACAGATATATGTATCGATTTGCCATGAAAAGATTAGAGGAGTGGAAAAGCTCAGCCTACAGAAAACCAATGATTATCGAAGGTGCACGCCAGGTTGGTAAAAGCTGGCTGATGGAAGAGTTTGGTGACAAACAGTATAAACACACACTTAAGGTAAACTTTGATAGAGACGAAACTAATTCACGAGCAGGACGTCTTGAATCGATTTTCAGCGGTGATCTAAATCCTAAGAGACTCATTTCCGCACTGGAACTAGAGTACGCTGCAAATATCAACCCCGATGAAACTCTGTTGATCTTCGACGAGGTTCAAGAGACTCCACGTGCTCTTACTTCACTAAAATACTTTTCCGAAGACGCACCGGAATATCACATCTTGGCAGCCGGAAGCCAAATGGGGATAGCTCTTCATCAGGGAACTTCGTTTCCTGTTGGAAAGATTTCCTTTCTCAAGCTACATCCTATGAATTTCGATGAATTCTTGTATGCGACAGACAGAAAACGATTTGCCGAACTTCTTGTCTCAGGAGACTGGCAGATGATCGGCACTTTTAAAAATATATACTTAGATGCCTTAAAGGAGTATTACTTTATTGGCGGCATGCCAGAGGTAGTAGCAAGTTTTGCCATGAAACGTGATTTCTATATGGCGCGCAAGCTACAAAAGGAATTACTGAGCGGCTACCGAAAAGACTATTCCAAACATGCGCCCGCATTGCTCAATGCGAGAATTCAAGATGTGCTGAGCTCTATTCCTCGACACCTTGCCCGAGAAAACAAGAAGTTCATATGGAGTGCTATACGATCAGGAGCTCGATCCAGGGACTATGAACTAGCAGTACAGTGGATAATCGATTGCGCTCAAGGTTACAAGGTTTCACATTTAGACCAGATATATGCCCCTTTGAAGTCTTATATTGATCAAGAGACATTCAAGTTTTATCTTCACGATGTCGGATTGTTGGGAGCAATGTGCGGAGTTGATCCAAAGAGCATTCTCGAAGAAAACAGCTTCATTCGTGAATATAGAGGAACACTAACTGAGCAATACGTATTACAGCAGCTGAAGTACCTCGCGGAAAACGACCCTATGCTTTCCGGACCTGCATATTGGACGGGAGCAAAAGCGGAGGTGGATTTTATCTTACAGATGGAAGGGACGATAGTTCCACTTGAAGTAAAAGCATCATATAACCTGAAATCAAAAAGCCTTCAGGCATACATCAACAAATATCACCCAGAAAAAGCATTTCGCGCTTCTCTTTGGGACTATCGTGTTCGAGAAGAATTCACGGAGATACCACTCTATGCAATACTACATTTAAAGAACCTCTAAATCGACGAGCGGCAAAGACAGCTCATCATTGTATTCGCGCAACACATATTCAGCGCTACCGAGCCACATAAGTGTTTAAGGATTCACAAAGCAACTTCGATTAATACTCCGCAGGCCACTCATCGTAGACATTTATCTTAGACCTATCCACCCTATAAACATGCAGCTTCTGGTCATTGTGCACATCAAATTCATCATCTGACTCGGATCTTCCTGTTGTCACATAGATATAGCGCTCTGTCACAGTTATGCTCGGGTCAACAAACTGTACTATGGGGCGATTTGTTTGATCGCGCTCGCTTACCCATCTGTCCAGATCCATTGCGTAGTACCAATTAATGCCATCGACACTGGCTGCAAGAGCCAATCTGGAACGCGGAAAAACACCGGTTGTGTGTTCGTTGATGTCGTTAAATACCCATACCATAAAATAGACTGGATGCGATCCTGTATTGTCCACATCTATACCAAACGACGATCTGGCATTCATTAACCCCGGTACATCTTGCTCCCCACTCCAATGAACACCTTCATCCACAGAAACTGCGCAACGGATCGTTGGTTGATCGGAATAGGGAACGTACAAACGCAGTTCCCCATTTGCTGTCTCAACGACCTTTCCCTCTCCGTATGTTCTATAAAGCAAGTTAAAGTCGTTGGAGTTTGTCTCAGATTGCTTCCAAGTACTACCCTCATCATCACTGTAGTAGATCTCCATCCAATGCCCGATGATGCTTTGCCCGTCAACCACTCTTACTGCAATAACATAAAACACTCTACCTGTTGATATTTGACTAAGCTTATCGTTCACAACAACAACCTCAGCCTTATCCGGTATCCCGCCCTCTCTGTAGCTATCCCAGATCAGACCTGACGATTTCCAACTTGCGCCATCGTCTTCAGAAGTCATGGCTCTAAATCGCACGGGGTAATCAAAATGCTCAGTTCGCTCCTCGTTTTCAGCGATCATGTTCAGCAATTTGCCGCTATTAAGCTTGAGGATAGAATGATGTAAGTTTGGATTGTTAGGCCAGGTACAATCAAGTTGCTCAAAAGTTTGACCTTCATTGGTTGACTTCCACAATTCGTCGCGCACTAAAAACTTTCTTCGCGACTCGTCCATTTCTAAGTAGCTTTGCCTTATCGCCACCGAGCCATCTGACAGAGGAACAACTGTTGCTCCCTCGCGGTAGATGTCATCGTCGCCTGAAAGCGTGTAGTCCAAGACACCGTCCTCAACTCGACCCTGATTGCTGTTGAGCGACAAAGAAACATTATCAAAATGAGCACTGGCTCCCTCGGATACTAAAGCCACTCTCCCCGACCCCAGCAGCGAGGCGTTAGTCGCACTGAGAACCGGTGATGATTGTCCGTCAACAAATAGCAAAATTTTAGGTCCAGATGCGATAGCACGAATTGTATGCCAATCGCCCAAGGACAACCATGTCGGCTGCGAACTTGCAAGTGTGATCCACTCTCTGTCCTCGTCTATTCGTTCACGTATCTCAAAGCATCCGGTAACAGGATTGTATCCACATGTTATCTGAGACTCGACACTATTGAAGCGCACGGATAGACCTACAAAAGCATATGTTTTATTATGCTCAACGATTTTAAAGGCAGTCGTCATATCTGTGTCTTGTTCAAACACATGCAACCAAGAGTACGCAGATTTGCCGTAGACACCAACGTGTTGGTAAACATTACCCGATGAGCTGCCGGTTTCGACCTCCCACTCATCAAACTCATTGGATTCGATCCAATGGCTTGGGTTTGATCCTGTAGCCTCATCTTCAAAGTCATCAGTGTAAGTAGTTGGTCTTGTTTGATCTACCTTAACAAATTTAACAGCATCAGCAATGGTATTTACACCTTCTGCATTGGTGATCTCAACATAGTTATCCGTACCGGCGCGTAGTGAAAAACTGCCCAATCTGCACCAAGCATCTGCGCGAATCTGCTGATTAACGCTTATAGATTTTGCACTATCGCCACCATGATACACAACTGTAACCGGAGCTTTATTTGGGCGGGCAATATCCGAGCTCCATTTCATGAACACTTCGTATGTAGCAGATATAGGAATATTTGGAGTCCACCTAGCCCAACACTCCCCCGGTGCAGCAGCCACTTTGCTGGACCGGAAATTCTCGCCATAGAACTCCTTGTTGCCGCCTTTGCTTATTATGTCAAAACCAAAATGCGAAAACCCCTCTGTGTCGTTGTCAACAACAATTTGTGGATAAGCGCTAGGAGCTGGCGTGGCGCTATCCAAAATAGTCATCGTAGGCGGTGCGACAGGAGCGGGCTCAGTGTACTCGATGTTATCTGTGGACTCAGAATGTAAAGATGGCGAGTTGGCAGAAAAAGAAAGCTGAGAGCAAGTAGTCAAAAACACTGCCGCTGCCACAGCATAAACAATCAACACACCGACAATAACGATTGTCATCACCGATCGATCTGACATGCCAAACCTACGCATCAAGTCCTCTCGCATCTGCAAGAAAGGCAGGAGTTGTTTCCTGCCTTTCTAATTTTAAATTCTATTAAACCACAATATGCTCACCGTGTGCCTACGCACTAGGCACAACAACGCAAAAATTACACCCTAATTACGAGAACATACCGTGTATCAAACCGCCGCCCAAACTAATGAACAGGGGAACAAATACCAATGATACAACTGTAACAACCTTGATCAGAATGTTGATGGAAGGTCCTGAAGTATCCTTATAAGGATCACCGATCGTGTCACCTACAACGGCTGCTTTGTGAGCCTCAGAGCCCTTGCCTCCATGAACACCGGTCTCGATGTATTTCTTCGCGTTATCCCATGCACCACCAGCATTTGCCATGTATACAGACATTAAGAAACCGCAGGCCAAAACGCCTACAAGGAATCCTGCCAAGATGTTTACGTCTAAGATACCAAGCACTACCGGGATGAAAACGGCTAGGATGCCCGGGAGCAACATCTCGCGAAGAGCTGCATTTGTAGAAATGGTAACGCAAGCCTCGGTATCGGGCTCTACGCCCTCTTCGCCGGCCAAAAGACCTTTGATCTCGCGGAACTGACGACG
>DBCW01000084.1:18209-19210 GCA_002293265.1 Eggerthellales bacterium UBA948 | reverse complement strand
AAGAAGAACGGCATCATGGCACCGATAATCACGCCGATAATTACAAATGGATCAGTGAGGATGATCTCCAAATTGCCCAATCCCTGCAAGGAAAGACCGCGATCCAAGTTGGTATAGAAAGCGGCGAAAAGAGCCAGTGCTGTGATAGCGGCCGAGGCAACAGCGAAGCCCTTGGCCACAGCAGCCGTGGTGTTACCAACCGTATCCAAAGCATCGGTGCGCTCGCGGATCTCCGGAGGAAGCCCGGCCATCTCGGCAATACCACCGGCGTTGTCAGCCACAGGACCGTAGGCATCTACACCAACGGTAACAGCTGTTGTAGAAAGCATACCAAGAGCTGACAGGCCAATACCGTAAACGCCAAATTGAGCAGCAAGCTCGGTACCTGCACCAACTTGTGAGCCACAGATGAAAGCAATAGCTACAGCAACAACCAACACGAGCGCCGGAGCAACAGTGGAGAGCATTCCGGTAGACAGACCCTCGATAGTGTTGGTTGCAGAACCCGTCTGAGAAGCCTCAGCGATCTTTTTAACGGGCTTATAGTGATATGAAGTGTAGTACTCGGTGAGTTTACCGATAGCCAGACCGGCAGCCAGACCGGCAGCAGCGCAACCACAAAACCACATGGCGCTGATGTCGCCAACCATTTGCCATGCATAACAAAGACCGGCAATTATCAGCATCGTTACACCGGATGTAACATAGGTACCACGGTTAAGCGCTTTGTGAATCTTGGAACCGTCGTTGGTATTAACGGCAGCCAGACCAATGATACAGGCGATGATTCCGCCGGCAGCAAACAGCAGCGGCATGATGATGGCTAACAGGCCGTCAACAGAAAACACCGTACCATTTACATCACCGGAAAACGCGGAATTACCGGTAAGTGCAATGGCAACCGCCAAAACCATTGGAGCCAACAAGGCACCGGCGTATGACTCATTAAGGTCTGCGCCCATACCGGCAACGTCACCAACGTTGTCACCTACGTTATCGGC
>DBCW01000084.1:0-18088 GCA_002293265.1 Eggerthellales bacterium UBA948 | reverse complement strand
TTGCGTTGATCAAAAAGAAGATCGCCCAAAGTGCGATACCAAAAAGTCCGAGAGCCGCTACAACCAGACCCATTGTCATGCCGGAGCGATAAGCCACGCGCAGTGCACCTGCGATACCTTTTGTCGCTGCCTGAGTGGTACGCGTATTTGCCCTGGTAGCAACATACATACCAACGTAACCTGCGGCTACCGATAACACGCCACCGGTAACAAAAGCTAAAGCAGTAAGCCAACTGGCCTCTTTGTTTGGAAGTGCAACAGTCAAAAGGATCGCCACAACGACGACAAAAATTATCAGACTTTTATACTCCGCTATCAAAAATGCTTTTCCACCTTTTTGGATAAGCCCGGAAAGGTGTTGCATCTTAGGGGTACCCGGATCTTGCTTGAGCACCCAAGCNNGCTATCCAGGCTAACCAGCCTAGGATTTGGTCCATGGTCTTTCTCCTCTCGAAACGCTAATACAATCGTATCTCCGCAATTTGCGGACAGCAAAACAATATGCATCCAAAAATGCACAGCCTTGCAATTCTACTTTAAAAGTAGACCGTGTGGTAGTAATAGGCTCGTGAAAAGTATCAAAAAGATGACGAAAGCCGGAAAAATACGGAGGATGGCCCGATAAAGTACCGTAGCCTAGATGAAAACAGTACCGAAAAGCACCAATTAATTGGCACTTCCTTAGCTCAAACACTCCAGAAGCGCATTTATTGACTCCGGTATACAGGCAACACGCGCCTGCTCTATATTGCTTTGCACGGTATGCATCAGCTCATCCACACTGTCAAACGGTCTCATCTCACGTAAGTATTCACAGAAGAACACCTGAAGTGATTTGCCGTATAGATTCCCATCAAAATCCAACAAGTGTGCTTCAATGGTAGAAGGTACATCATCAAATGTTGAGGGAACTCCAACAGAGACTGCGGCTTTAAAAAGCTTGCCTTCAACTACCACTACTGCAAAGTACACACCATCCGCCGGGCGTAATATGTTTTCGCATGGAGAAGTTAATTCCAGGTTTGCAGTGGGAAATCCCATCTCCCGTCCGCGCCCTCGTCCTCTTGATACCAAAGCTCTAATATAGTGAGGTCTACCAAGCAATTTGCTTGCCTCTTCAACGCAAGCCTCTTGCAGCACCTTGCGTATGCGAGTAGAACTGATCGGTAGCTTTTCTGCAGTATAGAGATCGTGCGCAAACACCTCGCATTGATGCTCTGATCCCCAAGATTTAAGATCATCCACGTTTCCGGATGCTTTATAGCCATAGTGAAAGTTTGTTCCAACGTGTATGCCACGTGGGCTTCCGTGCCTGGCAATTACCTCATTTAAGAAAGTGCTAGGCTCAAGACCGGCCAGTTCTTTAGTAAAAGGCAAAACAAGTACATCATCCACCCCGCTGGAAGAAAGCAATTTGATGCGATCAGCATTGCTGACAAGTTTGCGCTGATCGCGTTGGGGCAAAAACAACTCGTCCGGATCTTTGTCAAAGGTAATAACAAAAGCCGGCAGACCCAAACTGTTAGCCTGATTAATAGCTTCACCAATGATATATTGATGCCCCAGATGCAACCCATCAAAAACACCGATAGCACAAACAAACTCACCTATCTGAACACTATCGGTAAAACTGATGACCTTGCTCTGTGGCATATATTCTCTCCTTAATCAGGACGTACAATGCGCTCAATTAACGCTTTGGGAATTTTACTCTCATCTACACCCAAATCGTTTATTACATCGATAAATAATTCTTTTATCTCATTGATAGATTTCATCTCAAGATCTTCAAGTTTATGCGCTGCACTAACATCTAAAGAGCCACAACTTGTTCTTCGCAAACTCCCGAGGTGCGCAAGGCTTCCCGCTCTCTCGCCGATGTCTCGGGCCAAAGAACGAATGTAAGTTCCCTTAGATACCTCTGCAAAGACATCCCAGAAGTTTTGCCCAACCTGCAAAAGCTCAATCTTGGAAATGTTTATCCGACGCGGTTCAAGCTCAAAAGTTCCACCTTTACGTGCAACCTGATAAGCCTTTACACCACCCTTTTTTATTGCCGAGAACTGCGGGGGCATCTGCAGTTGCTCGCCCAGAAACTCACTTAGAATACGTTGAGCAAAATCGGTATCTGTAAGGTTCGCAGGTATCGCAGCTTGTTTTACAACCTGACCCTCGGCATCATCGGTATCTGTCTGGGCACCAAAGACTATGCGAGCTTCATAGGATTTTGTCTTAGCCATAATAAGGTCCGCAAGCCTTGTTGCAGGTCCCAAGCATACAATCAACAAGCCGGTAGCTGCCGGATCCAGAGTACCTGCATGTCCGATGCGTCCCTCACCTGTAAGTCTGCGCATTCTACTTACAACATCATGCGATGTTATACCGGCCGGTTTATCTATTGCGAGGATGCCAAAAAGATCGGTAGCGCCACGTTTTGCCTTGCCCATATGCTACTTTTCCAGCATCAAGTTGTTCCGGCAATAAAGAAAGAATCGGCCTCTCGAAGTATCAACTCTTCAGCCTCAGACAGTGTAGAATACATAGTAAAACCGGCTGCCGCCTTATGACCACCACCGTCAAAACGTTTTGCGAAAGCACCAACATCGCAGTGCCCCTTAGCACGAAGATTCACACGTATGCGATTTTTTTCTTCACGAAGTAAAATAGCAATCTCAGTTCCTTGCACAGAGCGAAGTATTGTTGGCAACCCTTCAGTCTCGTCGCGAGTTATTTGAAGCTCCTCAAAGTCATTTTGGGTGACCCACGAATAGACCACCTTACCGTTTCCGGCAAAAGAAATGCGTGAGATAAGTCGAGAATCAAGTTCCAGTGCGCCAATAGACCTGCTGTCGTACACCAATGAACTCGAAAGCGCCGGATCTGCACCGGCAACTACCATCTCACCTGCAGCAACAAAAGACTGCGCATTGGTGTTTTGAAACGCAAAGTGGCCGGTGTCAGTCATCAACGCCACGTAGCAATAATTTGCCATATTTTCTGTTACTGAAAGCCCGCTTGCTTTAACAATTTCCCAAACAAGTATCCCGGTTGCAGAAGCCGTAGCATCACCAAAGTAGTGCTTGCCAAAGCCACTGTATCCGGGGTGGTGATCGATTACCAAAGAATCTATTGCTCGATCAAACACTTCAACACCATCACCCAGCCTGATCTTGTTGGGTGAATCAACTGCGATGAAAAGATCCGGGATTTTTTTATAGTCAGCTGCAAAAGTAAAATTATAATTGTCAAAAAAATCATATAGTGCCGGAGCATCACTTCTGGTTGGCAAAAGGTTTACCACATTGTGACCCATGGCTGTAAGCAGTGCATTAAGAGCAAGGATAGAACCCAAAGCGTCACCGTCTGGGTTCATATGCCCACATATGGTTATTTCGCGCTGGGGTGCGTTTCCTACACCGGCAGCCGAGCCGCTACTCCTCAGTATCTCCAGCACACGCTCAACACTAATACTCTCCACCGATTTTTCATCCATGTTGTTATCCCCCATGGGCTTCCCTATACTCATAATGGATAGCCCTCCTCGTCTTTTTGAACCTGCATAGTTTTTGGAACATCCGTTAAAGCCGCAGAAATCGCCTCGGCCTCATCGATACTTGTATCAAGATAAAAGCGTAGATCAGGAGTAACACGCCAACCCAGTTGCTGTCCAAGCAAGCTGCGTATCCTACCTTTTGCGCTGGATAACCCGGCTTCAACATCTTTATATTGAGATCTTTCCGCAGACACATAAACATTTGCCATGCTGCGATCTTTAGATACTTCAACACCTGTTATAGACACTAACGCCAAGCGTGGATCAGAGACGTGCAGGAGCAATATCTCAGCCAAAGCTGTGCGCGCAGCCTCGTTTAGCTTACGTGAGGCAGGAGTCTGTTTCATTGCTAACCCTCTCTGGCTATCTCTCTAATCGCGTAGCCTTCAAGAATGTCGCCAACCTTGATATCAGCAAAGCCATCTATTCCAATACCGCATTCGTAACCGCCGCGCACACTTTTAACGTCTTCTTTGAAGCGCCTGAGTGAAGAGATGTTTCCTTCGTATACAACTGTGCCGTCTCTGACCACACGAATCTTGTCATCACGATTAATCTCGCCCTCGTCAACAAAGCAACCGGCAATGGTGCCAACTTTAGGCACCTTAAACAACTCACGTACCTCGGCAATTCCAGTATCTACCTCAATGATCTCAGGTTTAAGCAAACCTACGCGCGCGGCGTTGATATCGTCTATTGCCTGATAGATAACACGATACGTTTTGATCTCAACTTTTTCTTTCATCGCCATGGCTTTGGCTTTTTGCTGAGGACGTACGTTAAAACCAATGATTACCGCGTCAGATGCAGCAGCCAAAGTCACATCGGTCTCGGTGATACCACCAACAGCAGAGTGGATAACATTGATGTGAACTTCACTCTGATCCATCTTATCCAAAGCATCTTGCAGCGCCTCAATGGATCCGTGTACGTCAGCTTTAACCACAAGATTGAGGTCTGCGGTCTTGCCTTCTTCGATGCGTGCGAACAAATCCTCGAGTGACATATGCCCACGTTGATGCTCTTTAAGGCGCTTGCGCAGTGCTCGATCTTCGGCAAGATTGCGAGCGTCACGTTCATCAGCAAACACTCTAAACTCATCACCGGCATCAGGTACGCTGTTAAGACCAAGTATCTCAACCGGATCAGAAGGCAGCGCACTATCTACCGTGTCACCAATCGGATTAATTAAGGCACGCACGCGCCCATGTGATGTTCCTACCACTACCGAGTCGCCCACTTTCAGCGTTCCGCGCTGCACAAGCACGGTAGCAACAGGTCCGCGACCTTTGTCCAGCTTGGCCTCGATAACAAAGCCGGATGCCAATGTATTTGGATTAGCTTTAAGCTCCAATACGTCGGCCTGCAAAAGTATTGTCTCCAGCAGCTCATCGATGCCTAAGCGCTGCTTGGCGCTGACATCAACAAACATGTTTTGTCCGCCCCACTCTTCGGGGATGATGGAGTGCTCGGTGAGTTCTTGTCGCACCCGCTCGGGGTTGATGCCGGGTTTGTCAATCTTGTTAACTGCTACAACAATCGGTACACCGGCCGCCTCGGCATGGTGAATCGCCTCAATGGTTTGGGGCATTACGCCGTCGTCAGCTGCAACAACAAGTACTACAACGTCGGTGACCTTAGCACCGCGAGCACGCATTGCGGTAAAGGCTTCGTGGCCGGGCGTATCAATAAATGTGATATGGCTTCCGTTAATCTCTACTGTGGAGGCACCAATATGCTGTGTGATGCCGCCGGCTTCTGTAGCCACAACACCAGTCTCGCGAATAGCGTCGAGCAGCGAGGTCTTACCGTNNCCGTGGTCAACATGACCCATGACCGTTACCACCGGAGGTCTGGGCTGCAAATCCTCCGGAGCATCCGTGTCAACTACAGCGTATTCTTCCTCCGGTGAGATAATACGTATCTTGCGACCAATATCATCTGCGATAAGCTCAACAAGCTCATCGGTCATAGTCTGGGTGACCGTTAAAGGCGTACCCAATAAGAACAGTCTTTTTACAATGTCGTTGGATTGAACATTAAGTGCGTCTGCAAATTCTTGCACTGTGGTTCCGGTGGTTATTTGAACCACAGATTCATCAAATAGCAATTCGGGGTCGATACCTTTCTCAATAGCTTCTTGCTCTGCCTTTTCCTTAGCATCAGCCGCACGTTTTTCTTTACGCTTGCGGCGACGTCCCTCGCCTTCCCCGGAAGCCGCCTCCACTGCTGCACGAGCCTCAGCCAATACACGTTCTTTTTGGAACTGCTCAGCCTGCATGGCCATGCGGCGATAGCGATCGTCTTCCTCATCATCCATAACATAGTCTTCGGCAGAATAGTCCATGACCTGGCGAGACTCTTTGCCGCGTCCTTTTTGCTTGCCTTTTCCTTTTAAAGTCCTACCGCCATCTTCTTCCGTATCAGCAGCCGCTGCACCTTTGCGCTTTGAGCCTGCAGAGGGCTTTGCTTCTTCACTGTCAAAACTTACAGGCTGCAACNNATCACGCGTAAAAAAAAGCGAAGCCGCTCCCGGTTCGCGCGGGTTCCGCGCACGTGCAGGGCGGCTGTTTGCGTAAGCGCGGGCAATGTTTTATGAAAACTGTTGACCGCTATATCCGCGCCCTGCGACTTAGCGCCTTTATCTCTTGAATCCTTTGTGTCCTTTGAATCTTTTAAGTCCTGTTTCTTGGGCTCTTTAGATTTGCCTGCTTTTTCGGCTGTTTCTTTTACATCCGGCTCTATCTTTGCGACCGACTTGCTCTCTTTTGGCTTTTTGTCTTCAGCAGGTTTTACAGCTTCAGCAGCCGCTTTTGCAGCTTTTGCCGCTTTTTCGGCTTCTCGCTGTTCCTTTTTAGCTTTTTTCTCAGCTTCAATGCGATTTCGCTCTGCTTCAATTTGCGACAGTAAACCGCTAAATCTTGGTATAACCTTTTCCGGCTTTTCTGCTCGTTGATCTGGAGTAGTTGTGTCATCGGCTGACGTTGCACTAGTTTCGCTGACTGTATCGCTGCTCTCTTCTTTTTCCTTTTCCTCACGCTCTTGCCGCTCTTTTTCGCGCAATGCTCGTTCATGCTCAACAGCGGCTTTGCGCACAGCCTCTTCTTCTTCGGGGGCTTTTTCGATTTCTGCTTGCTTTGCGGCTTCCTCAGCAGCTTTTTCTGCTTCAGCAAGAGCTGCTTGCTCTGCCAGCTCTGGGCCCAAGCGCTTGCGTATCCTATCAATATAGGCATCATTGAGCGTTGAAGCGTGATTCTTCACCGGTATTTTCATTTCCAGCAACTTCTCGAGGAAATCCTTTGAGTTCATACCGAACTCTTTGGCTAACTCATGAACGCGCATACTCGCCATACGACCAGCTCCTAAACCTTACCAACTTCTTGGCTATATTCTCTAAAATCGCTCACTAAACGATCATAATCATCATTATCTAACTTTGTTTTTAAAGCACGATCCAACAAATTAGCTTTTCGCGCTTTGTCGAAGCATTGTTGTTCGCTACAAAGATATGCTCCTCTGCCGGGAAGTCTCCCTGTTTTATCACATAGAACTACACCATCTTTGGTACGCACAAAACGTATCAAAGCGCGCTTGTCATCCGTTGCCTTACAAGCAACACAAGAGCGTTGAGGCTTTTTACGTGTTTGTTGAGCAGCTTGTTTCACTTACGAATCATCACCATCTTCTGCGCTGGCTGCGTCTTTTGCAGCCTCATCGGCTGCAGTCGCCACATCGCCTCCATCTACTTTTTTGCCGCCCTTTTTGGCTGTAGACTTTTTTGCAGCAGCTTTCTTTGGTTTTTCGGCAGTTTTAGCTACGTCACCAGCCGCCTCATCACCAGACTCCCCACCGTTTTCATGCAGACGGCAGAAGTGCGAGTTGGACAAAGCATGATTGCGGCACCTGATGCCGTCTTCAGACACGTATTCGCAGCGTCCGTCTTCACTTTCCAGAGCGTCTTCCTCATCAAATAAAGTAGTAACGCCAGAAGACATATCACCTGCAAGCGAGGAGCTCTTAATATCGATATGCCATCCGGTAAGACGTGCAGCTAAGCGAGCGTTTTGACCTTCTTTACCAATGGCCAATGACAACTGATCATCCGGTACGATCACCGTTGCGTAGTGCGTCTCCTCGTCAACAATCACATTGGTAACTTTTGCCGGAGACAAAGCATTTGCAACATATACGCTGGGGTTTTCATCCCACTGAATCACGTCCACGCGTTCATTTCTCAGCTCTTCTACAACCATACGCACACGAGAACCCTTAGGACCAACACATGCACCCACCGGGTCAAGATTGCTTTCACGCGAATGCACAGAGATCTTAGAGCGAGCTCCGGCTTCACGAGCAATAGATTTGATCTCAACGATGCCATCGTAAATCTCCGGAACCTCGATCTCAAAAAGTCTGCGGATAAGATCGGGATGTGTGCGGCTCACAACAATGGATGGACGCGTGTTTTCGCCACGCGCATTAGCGTCCATGATCGCCGGATCGCGAACTTCTATCACCAATGACTTAAGACGTTGATTGTGACGGTAGTGCTCGTTTGCCGGTTTTTCGTTACGCTCATTTGGATGGCGCTTAATATCAAAGTGTGGAAGCTCAGCCTCCACTCCATCGCGAACCTTAATGATAGTAAAGTCCGGTGTAGACTGAAGCACCGTTCCGGTAACAAGCTCGCCTTTGCGATCAGAGTACTCGGTAAATATCGCCTGACGTGCGGCATCGCGCACAATAGACAAGATAACGCTCTTAGCGTTTTGGGCAGCTATGCGGCTAACGTCGCGTGGCGTCACATCGCGCTCTTCAAACTCGCTGTAATCGCCGGTTTCTTCATCGGGCTCCCCAACAGGAACCATCTCGTACACATAGATGTCACCTGTCTCGCGATTGATGGTAACACGAGCATCCCACTCCAGTCTGAGAATGCTCTCGTAACTTCTCGCAAGCGATTGCTCCAGCCGCTCAAGAAGATACATCTCATCGATATTCTTTTCGACTGCAAGTGCCTCTAATGCGGCCACTAATTCAGATGACATCACAGGTCCTTTCCTTCATTAACCTTAAGTTTCATTTGCTGATCCGCTTTCCCACCAACACTTAACAGCCCAGCAGTTTTCTCAGCCGCCTTTTTTGGAAACTGAGATATTCGTTTACTAACTAAATGCGCCCCTTAATGTGCGCCTTTTTTATTGCATCCATCGGTATGGGATAAACCACATCGTCTATCTCAATTAAAACGTCGTCTTCTTCAATGCCTCTTAACAAGCCTGTCCAATTAGCGCGACCATCAACCTTTTGCGAGCTGATCTTAACTTCTTCACCAACGTAACGCTCAAAATGCTGGCGAGTGCGAAGTGGACGATCAATACCCGGAGAAGAGACCTCAAGTGTATAACTACCGGCAAACGGCTCGTTATTTTCAACCACGCCATCTACCCATTTATTCGCAGCTACAATATCGTCTATAGTCAGACCATCTTCTTTATCCAAAAAGACCCTAATGGTGCCGGAGTGACCGGATCCGGAAAACTCCACATCTACCAGCTCAAAGCCGTGAGACGTTGCCTCAGACTCTAAAATGTCTATTAGTTTTTGTTCCTTAGCCTTCTTCACCGTTCTCCTAGCATTTAATTTGTCCCACCTAACAAAAGAAAGCGGGACAAAGCCCACTTCCTCGACACTACTACATTGATGTTTAGCCGCAGAAACCTGCGCGTTTGCTCATCAGAAAAAACGCAACATTCTTTATATCATAAAATTACTACCCTGACCAGCCTTTATCAGCAATTTGCATTTTCAAGCAGCGTATCAACCTGAAATAGGCGGTTCTAGCGAATGTTCCTGTCTTTAATGAGAATATAGAATCAACCTAAAGGACACCATAAACCATTCATTCACGGCCAAGCCAAGTTATTATGCAGTTCTCATGCGCCGCCAACACCCTTGCTGTTGCCACCAAGCAGAAACATGCAAGTATTGGTAACAGCTTGTTGGCTACCTGCCTTTTTGATGTTCCATATAAAGTGCATATATACCTATTCCTATACCTGCAACGGCCAAGGACAAAAGCAGCTTAAACCAGAATATAATACTTAGCATCTGAATTCCTGCAAGCAATAATGCCAAAATCAGAAAGCCGGCAACCATACCAGTTTTTATGTATGTCTTCCTCCGCTTGTTTTTGTCATATTCTCTCACTGCCACTCCCCCCTCAGGTTTTCTCAAACTTTAAATTGGGCTTTACATTCAGTACTTAGGAAGTACATATGTAATAGGATGTTCGCAATTCCTAATTTACCTCATTAGTGACCATTTATTACATGCTGATATTTGAGTATTTCTAATATTACGACAACTTCACTATAAGTTGCAAATATAATTCTATGAGTATACAATCGTTTTACTTAAGCTCTGTGGAACATCGAAACAGATCGCGTCGGGAGGGGAAACTGTGGATCTTAGCGTAGCTTTGCCAGAAAAAAGACTTGCCGTAGCTTCATTGTCACCCATCAATTAATGAATAAATAGCAAAACAATTCCAAAAGCGCACATAAAGACCTTGATCATGATGTTAGATCGTGGCATAAAATGAACTTATAGATTTTGAACACAACAGAATATGGAAAGTAAATTTCTAGAAATATGATACCGCACAAAAGTCTGAGACCAACTATTCAGATAAGACCACTCACAAAAAACTTATCTGATGAAATCAAAGAAACTTTGATTTAAACCCTCGACACACAACTAGCCTTGGAGGTAATTGTATGAACAACGAAAACCAAACAATTGATGCAATCAACACGATAAGTGTAAGTTACGAAGTCTTCCAAGAGATTATTACGAGCGAGATCGGTTCTCATATTGAACAGATGAACAATATTGGTGAAGATAAGCCTCGTGGAAAGCAACACTTCAAAGCTGTTTGCGACCTAGAAAGAATAAGGAACATCGTTCTCCCCGACAACAACGCAGCTATCGAGGCTGTCACCCTCGCCATAAATTCAGCAAGGGTATGGCAAGAAGAAAACACTTTATAGGTTGAGTGTATTATGAATGAAAACAACCTAACACCCCAGTCTTTTCAATTAAGTGAACAGGAAAACCAAAGAATATTTACAGAGCAGATAGTTCCTGCTAGATTTGGTGACCTTAAGCCTGCGCTTAACCCAGAGGTTCACTTCTTTGGAGCACAGCCGGGTGCTGGCAAGAGCTATATTCAGGCTACTGTTAAAAAAAGATGTTTTGATCAAAACAGTGATGAGCCTGTAGCCTCAATAATCGGTGATGAATTTAGAGCTTATCACCCTTCTTACACAATCCTATTAAGAGAAAGTGATAATTTGGCTGCATTTTACACCGATCGTGATTCTGGCAGATGGGTGGAGCAAGCAATTGAACACAGCAAAAAGATCGGATCGCACGTAATACTGGAAGGCACCTTACGAAGCCCAGATTTAACTATCAACACGGCGAGTGGCTATCGAGAAACAGGCTACTCTTGCGAGATGCATATGATAGCGGTACATGAGTATGTAAGCAGATTGAGAATTTTTGAGCGCTATCTTTCTCAGGTTGAAAAAACTGGGCATGGTCGCTACACTGTCCCCGCGTCTCATGACATACCCTATCAAGCACTTCCTCGATCCACTTCAGCTATCGCTTTATCAGGGCAGTTTGATAGAATTAATATCTACAATGCGACGGGCAACTTGGTTTCAAGCTTTGACAAGACCATTGAATCTCATATCAGTATTATTAAGGTTTTTAACGAACAGCGATCAGTAGATAATCTTGACCTTGACTCACTAATAGCTCGCGCAAGCGTCCTAGCAGGCAGAATTAGCGCACTTTCTAAGCATGCTGTTTTGAAAGACCTTAAGACTCTGATTGAAGAAATAGAGCATGCTAAGACTGCAAGTCATAAGTCACACGAAGGCGATGTCGACTCAAAAGAAGCAGAGGTGAAGCAGGAAAATATATCTGACCACACAATAAACCAAGACCCAAGTGGACAAGCGCGCTTGGAAACGCCACACACACAAAGACTGTCAGAGGTTTCTAGGGCGCATTTTGCTAAAGGTAATTTGCCAACTGCCAAAGCTCTAGATGAGCGCGAACCAAACTCAAACGTTGGGCTAAGAAAAGATGATTCTCGCTGAGAGATACGGATCCTACCGCTGCGCTAAACTTCCTGATAATCTTTGTTTAGATCAATAAGCTAGCACTTATGGAAGAGGCTAGTCGAACAAAGAAATAAACTCATCACTAGAAAAACAAATCCCTCGTAAGACCAATAATTGTAATATGTGCTGGATAAAATATATAGAAAAAGTATTTAAGCTTCTTGCCCTGCTTGCCGTTGTAAAAATACAGCAAAACTATGGCCATGCTGCAACCAACGTAGGTGAAAAGCAAGTTTGGAATTATGACCACCTGCATAGATTCAAAATACTCGAATACTTTCATCAGTTCATATGTAGCAGGCAACAGAAAAGGTGCCACGACTCTAAAGCTAGTGTTTCTAAACCAGTGAAACCAAAACACCATTAAAGCCCCATATGGACTCCAATCGAGAAAAACATTCAATCCAATAACAAGCGGAAAGAAGAGTAGAATAAGAGACTTGCGTTTCACGAATGAATATAACCGAATAACAATGAGCCCGAGAAGCAGAGTGAACAAAATATTACCACCGGCACCTATAAATACTGAATATGGAATTTGGGAAATAACTGCAAAAATTAGAAGTCTAAGAGAGTATCTTAAATAGTCTGATGTATGTTTGTATCCTTCAGCAACCAGAAAGGCCATTATCGGAAATGTTAGACCACCACAGGTGATTAACAATGCATAGATTTCAAATGGGAGTGCCTCCTGGAAAATATATCCTATGTGATTGAGCGACATACCCATAACAGCTATAACTTTTAGTGCGAATGAATTGACACCCATAGACACATCCAATCACATAACAAATCAATACGCTGTTTTATATCTCAAATGCCGATGCAGCAAATGCAAAGTAAGTACCAATCGCACCACCACAACTAGGTTTAGATTAGTACTTACATTTACAACTAGTTACTTACGATACAGTTTTAATCTGATTATTTTGTGGTTTTTACCTTAGTGTTGCTCCACTTACCATACACTTTCTTGCCATCAATTATCGTAAAGGCACGAACTTGGAATCTATACTTGGTTTTGTCCTTTAGTTTAAACACCTTTTGAGACGCGATATTGGTTGCTGATCTTGGAGATCCCCATTTCTTCCATTGTGTAACGTTCTTTCCCTTCCAAATATCGCGAACTGTTTCACCTGAGCTATAACGTATTTGATAGCCATCTGCACCGATTGCCTTTTGCCATTTAACTGTAACTCTATCATTGCCTGATGAAGGTGCTTTTATCGCCACCTTTCTGGGTACTATTCTAAAGCTTACCGTCTTCGTACCTTTGTACTTGCCGAGCCCCTGAAGCTTAACCGTAGCCTTACCCACATTTTTATTGTTCTTATATGAGACTATTTTGTAGTCTTCATCTAATTTCATTTTCTTTCCGTATAACGAAACATTTGGTTTGATTTTCAGTGGCTTGCCGGTGTAGTCCCTGTTCTTTCCGACACTTACTTTGAAGTCAGAAAACGGGATCACATCTGTTGTGCTTATCGTATACCATGCGTTTTTGGATTTGGCATGCTTATACCCTTGTCCATCGCGGTCATTAAGATCAATATAGTATCTTCCTGGATCAAGGTTTGTAAATGTAACTATTGTAGTAGGCAACCAAGCTGGTATTGCTACATCGTTGGTTCCGATAAGACTTTGGCCGTCTTTAATATCTGTCGCATAGTTTACATTTGAGCTAAGGGTGTTAGGCGGATTCTTTGCGATTCCCACACGCATAAAGCTATCATTTGTGTCAAATGTTTGATGATTTATTGTTATGCGTAGATTTATATTTTCAGATGTGTCGAAATAATAACAAGTTTTTGGGGATGTTCCGCAATATACCTTTGCAGATGTTGAACCAATTGGGAAATACCTCATTGTCGTTTCTGCATTTGCTTTCGCTGGAAAAAACATTGAAATCAGCACGAAAGCTAGCACAACAACTAATGCCATAATTATTGTTTTGCACTTTTTTGTCAAAGCAACTAAGTTTAAAGTAGAGTCGCCTCTTTTTATCGCATGGATTGTCTTGCAGAAACCCAAGCAACTTTTTATTCTAATGGCTGCACTCATAATCTCTCTCCATTCCAATTTCACAACCATGGCAATATACATCTATCGTAACCTTGTAGTATCTTCATGTCAATTATTAGTTTATAACAATATTATGAATATTATTTGTCATATATTCATATTATCTTATCTCTGGCTTTATTCATGCTTTTATAAACAATTGCGATTAAAGTTGAAGCAGACCACTCTTGAGAGATGCACATAATCGCATTGCATGAGCATGCAAACAGGTAGAGAGTTTTCCCAAGGCTCTAGACAGGCGCAAACCAGACCCAAACGTTAGTCCAAGAAGATATAATTCTCGATGGGTGATGCAACGCTTGGTTATACGCCAATTATTCAACTAGCTAACGTATAGATAGTTTATTTATGCCTACAGATAAAGCCTGAATACACGAACAACGCATTGTTGCACATGTTTAGCACCTGTTTCTTGCTGGTTGCAATAATTATTCTACAATTTTATAATTCATTTATTCGTCTACATAGGGATTTCTTGCATTGGGAGGGTAATCATGCCAAAGAGAAAATGTGCGCTCACATTATTCGTTACATCAATTCTTATAGTCACATTATTGTATGCTTGCGGTTCACTAAATCTTAAAACACTACATGGTATTACGTTTCTGAAGATGATAGTACGAAAACTCGCACTGTTCAAACACTCTCATTTTACGAGGACACTGCTGGCAACAGTGAGGGAGATGTTTTTGGCTATAGTATTGATGGGGATCGGGTTGTTCTTCAATACGGCTCTGAGAGAATTATGCTTTCCCCCACTCATCAAAGCAACTCTAAAACAATGACTGACAATAAAGGAGTAGTCTACTTTGAAAAGCAAGAAGATGCGCAAAAAAGCATCGGTGATTTGGCAGATCTTGAAACTTCTTCTGCAGAACAGGCAAAAAAAGAGGTTAATGATCTTTTGCAGGGAGGTTGGATAGGTAGCATACCACTTTCTGATGGAAGTTATGCAAGCGCAGAGTTCAATAATGATGTTCTGACATTTTATACGCAACTCCTTGATGACAGCGAGATTAGTTTTAATGATAAATACAGCATTGAGCTTGGAGCTCCATCCTCTGAATCAGGCAGGAATAGCCCAAGTGGAAACTCGTTTGATGGGTTGATACGACTAGATAATTCAAGTAAAGATGAATTTAGTTTTAGTCTCTCCAAAAAACAAGAAGGTGCATGGGCACTTCGATTAACACTAAATGGAACAAGCTACGGTGAAGGCTTTGCCAAGGCTGCTTAGGTCTTCGTTTAACAATCAAACGTAAGATCTCATTCTTGGCAGCTAACACCTTAACCACCAAGAAGATCTTTTGCCCAGCTGCCTGCTTTCAATAAGCCAGCTATGAGTAGCAAGCATATAGCTAGCATCTTTATTATTGTAACGTCCATCATGATTCCTTGTGCAAGCAAATTATCTCCAAGTCCTGCAAGATCACCTACTAAACCAGTTAAAACCATAGGGAATGCCAGCAAAATGAATGTCATTATTGCTCCTGCTAGACAGGTTGTAATAAAGTTCTTACAGAAGTTGACGCCAAAAGACCTTGTCTCTTCAAATCCTAGCATTGCAAGTGGGATGGGAGCGAAAGTGGCCATAACATACAACATGATTGCTCTCGCGTAAAATGAAAAGTAAGTAATAAGCCAGGCAATAAGACCCATAATGTACATAAGCAGGGTTATTAGGATTAAATTACACAAAGCACCCACAGATAGGTTACTAGTGTCTTGAAGTGCCGAAAGCTGACTTAAAGTTTCTTTAGGCATTCCGGTCAATCCAAGAGATATCTTTTCCAATTCGTTAAAAACTGCTCTGCATATTTCAAAAGAATTATTTATTAACCAAAAAAATATTGCATAGAATACCATTAGAAATACAACATCTCTTATTGCGGGCATCGTCGCAGATGCATCTATTCTCTGCGATATCTTTACTAGTTGAATTAGCATTACCAAGGCAAGAATTGAATGTGCAATAGGCATAACAAACGTATTATTTGTATGCTGCGCTAGCCCATATACTCCCGATCCGAATCCCCCAGTATCTGGCCCGGAATTTCCCAGAAGTTTACTAAAATCATGTGCAACAGTATCTAGCGCCAACTTTTGCATCAATTGTGCGAAAGCAGAAAGAAATCCATTAACTATGTCAACCAAGATACCTTTTACCCAGTTTTGAATCGCATCCTCCCAAGGCCACCCATATGCATTCGTCGGCACGAACACAATCATGGTTATTGTTGCCAGCGCCACTAGCGCAAGGATCGAAGGAAACCTTTCTTTATAGNNCTTTTTTCTCTATTGCTTTTGCTATAGTTTCTCTCACTAAGTCACCACCCTAATTTAGTATTATCTGATTGCAATCTCTTTGGAATCCATATTAAAAGTTATTGTCAAGCTCACTTTAGGCTGGGTATCTAAAGAAAAGTGCGTGGTAACAATACGGTTTTCCCAATCTGTCTCAACTACCCCATCCCATGATGCAGTTTTAGCTGCCGGGTATGATAGCGACGTATAATCTGTCAAAGCTGCCTCTATTTTGTCTCTGCCACCAAGCTGTGATGCAGCAGATTCCTCAAGCTTATCAATTTTGATGGTTTTAGATGCTTTTCCTCTGTAATAGTCTTCACCTAACGCAAAAGCTTCACAAAATACATGCCACACGCCGGCTTTTTCACCCGATTTTTTTGAGCGTTGAAGCTTCAAAAAGTAGATGTTGCTATCATCTGCTTTGATCATGGCTATCATGCTTTCGTATTCTGCACCTTCTCCCACAATGTTGTTTGGGGCAACGTGCATAATTGCAAAACTTACTTTCTTTTGCTCGCTGCCGCTTATCTCTGTATATGAGTTTTCGTCAAAACGAAGGTTGGCATTACTTGTAAGCTCAAGCCAAACATTTGCCGTTAGTATTGCAAGAAGATTCTTTTCTTCTTCACCATAACCATCAATAATTAACTTTTGTTCTTCGTTTAGCCCATCAGATACTTTCTCAGCTTCTATTTCATCGGCAGACTCTGACTCTGCCTTGACAGTAGTGTCTGCTCCGGTGGTACTGTCTTGTGCCGGAGTATCTTCTGCGGTTTTTGCAGCTTGTGCTTCTGCTTCAATTTTGAGAGCTTGTTCATGTGCAATTTGAGTCTGTCTGTTATTGAACTGCCAAACTGACCAAGCTACAAAAACAATTACAGCTACAGCAACAACAATTGCTGCAACCTTATGTTCTTTTATAAACTTAAGCATTAAATTACTCCTTTGGGCACCTTATGGGAGCCTACCAAATTCCGGGCTATGGCTTTGCCAATAGCTAGTCTTGAATGATGCTTCGGAAACCGGATCACCAGCATGGATCATCATTCCATCACCGGCATAAAAACCAATATGAGACACCCCGTTAGGTGTATTGGTATCATATGTACCTCGAAAGAATATCAAGTCACCTGGCTCGGCTTCGCCTTCAGGTATAATTGTGCACATATCATAGTAAACATCAGCAGTAGTACGACTATTCTTATAGCCGCTTTGGTTTAATACATAAAAGACAAACCCTGCACAATCAAATGTATCCGGCCCTTGAGCTCCAAAGACATAAGGCTTGCCAAGATGTGTTCTTGCTAAGTCCAGCCTAGCTGCCTTGGTTCCATCAATCGAGCCAAAAATGCGATAAGCCTCACTTATACGCCTGTCCCAATGCGCCAAACTTTCATTAGGCCGCTCAAATTCTCTACCCCAATAGTAGACCGATTCTTCAAGATCGTTGATGGCAAGAAATCCATTGTGATCATATTGGACATTAGAAAATCTTGCTGCATTGCCTTCACCTGTCATTTCCGCCCACAAGAAATCAAGTTGCACATGTATGTCAGTTGCTAATTTTCCTAAACTTATGGCGTATAACTCCAATTGTGTCCTACGTCCAAACGACCACTGGCATATACCCAAACCTATACCATTGCCTGCCTCAATCGCCCCGGGATTAAAGCTGCTCTCAGCGCTTATATTTCCCATGGTTCCGGCAACTTTTAGCTTGTCCAACCCTTTGCCGAGAAGATATCCTGCAATGATTGCTTCGTTTCCATCCAGTTTGCCGGTAGTCTCATCTTCTGCTCCACCAATGGCTCCAATACCAATTAATGCTGCGTAAAGACACATTACAATGAGAAGCACTAATGCGATAGCTCCGATAACCGGTAGCGCCACACCGCCACCGACAGCAGTTCCGCCACCGGCAGCAGCTCCTCCGGCCGCAGCTCCTCCG
>DBCW01000091.1 GCA_002293265.1 Eggerthellales bacterium UBA948 | reverse complement strand
CGCGACGCCCCGTCCTTCGACGAACAGGAGAACGCCACCGAGCTGCTGGAGACGGGGATCAAGGTCATCGATCTCCTCCAGCCCATTCCCAAGGGCGGCAAAGTCGGGCTGTTCGGCGGCGCCGGCGTGGGAAAAACCGTGATCATGAAGGAACTGATCCGCTCCATCGCCATGGAGCACGGCGGCCGATCGGTGGTGGCGGGGGTTGGCGAACGCACCCGCGAAGGCAACGACCTGTGGATAGAGATGCTTGAAGCGGACGTCATGTCGAAGACGTCCCTGGTCTACGGCCAGATGAACGAGCCTCCGGGAGCCCGCGCCCGCGTGGCCCTGACCGCCCTTACCTGCGCGGAATACTTCCGGGATGAAGAAGGCCAGGACGTGCTGCTGTTCATCGATAACATCTTCCGCTTTACCCAGGCCGGATCAGAAGTGTCCGCACTTCTTGGTCGTATGCCTTCCGCTGTAGGTTATCAGCCCACGCTCTCTACAGAGATGGGCGATCTTCAGGAGCGCATCACATCCACCAAGACCGGATCGATCACTTCCGTGCAGGCCATCTACGTACCTGCTGACGACCTAACAGACCCCGCTCCGGCTACTGCGTTTATCCACTTGGATGCACAAACGGTTCTTTCGCGCTCTATCGCTGAGCTTGGAATCTATCCGGCTGTAGACCCACTGGAGTCAACATCTCGCGCGCTTTCTGCTGAAGTTTTGGGTGAAGAGCACTATCGTGTTGCTGTTACCGTGCAAGAGATTCTCCAAAGTTATTCTGACCTACAAGACATCATTGCCATCCTTGGTATGGACGAGCTGTCTGAAGAGCAGAAGCTTACGGTTAGTCGCGCACGTAAGATTCAGCAATTCTTGGGTCAGCCTTTCCACGTAGCTGAAGTATTTACCGGCAATCCCGGCAAGTACGTTAAGCTCGAAGATACAGTACGCAGCTTTGCAGCTATCATCGACGGCAAATGCGACGACATTCCTGAGCAGGCATTCCGTTATAAGGGCGCTATCGAGGAAGTCTATGAGGCAGCCGAGAAACTAAAGAGTGCATAATATGTCTAAATTCTTTTGCGACATCGTAACGCCTGAAAAAGAACTCTTCAGCGAGGAGATCAATTTCATCGTGGTGCCCGGATCTGAAGGAGAGATTGGTCTTTTAGCCAAACACGCTCCGACTATCAGCACCTTGAAGCTAGGCGAGATCCGCTTGAAGATGGAAGAAGATTCCGAGACCATCAGCTACTTAGTAAACGGTGGATATGTCGAAGCTATAGGCACGAAAGTTGTTGTTTTGGCTAGTCGTGCCGAGAAAGTTGGCGACACCAGCTTAGAAGATGTGCGTGCTAAAAAAGCCGATAGCGAAGGCAAGCTTTCTAAGGTAGATGAAAGTGACTCCAGAGCCGCTTTTTATCGTGACGAAGTAGCGTGGTATGCTTTGATGGAGACTCTGCTTCAGCGCAAGCAGTAAAAATCTATATTTTGATTTGTGCAGGATCCGAGTCAGGTGTGTAAGCACCAAGACTCGGGTTCTGTTTGTCTTTATGGGTGGTAAAATATAACTCGCAGTCAAAGTCGTATCTACTATGTCATATTCGAACTACCATTGTAACACTCGAACCGCACTGTCACTTACGTACTACCCCTGACACTCCCGCAACCCTTGTCACTGACGCTTCAGCGGGAATCCATACCAAGTAAGTGCGACCTACAAAAGAACACCGAATCCGGATAAGAAGGAAAACATGTCTAAAGACCTGATAGTAGTCCAAGGCGGAAACCCCATAAAGGGCTCAGTTGATATTGCCGGCGCTAAGAACTCCGTCCTCAAACTCATGGCGGCATCAATTTTGGCACCCGGTAAAACGACCATAAAAAACGTACCGATAATTTCGGATGTGACTTTAATGGGTGAGGTTTTGGATAATCTTGGCGCAAAAGTTAAGTTTGGTAAGCGCCAAGTTACCATAGACACATCAACTATCGATTCTGTCGAAACTCCATATGAGTTAGTCGCACGGATGCGAGCGTCAATTGCGGTTCTGGGGCCACTTATCGGACGTTTTGGCAGAGCACACGTTGCCATGCCCGGTGGTTGTCAGATAGGTTCGCGAAAACTGGACATGCATATAGCCGGGTTAGAATCCTTGGGCGTTGTCTTTGAAGTGGAGCACGGATTTATCGATGCCTCGATACCCGGTGGTCTAAAAGCTGCCACAGTCATACTGGAGTTTCCCAGTGTTGGTGCCACGGAGAACTTGATGATGGCGGCTACAAAAGCCAAGGGAAAAACGATCATTGAAAACGCCGCTCGTGAACCGGAAATCGTTGATTTGGCAAATTACCTCATAAAAATGGGCGCAAAAATTACCGGTGCAGGTAGCCCAACTATCGAAATCGTTGGCGTAAAAGAGCTTAAGCCTGTAAGTTCTCATACAACTGTAGGTGATCGCATCGAAGCCGGCACCTATTTGGTGGCAGGTGTGTTAGGCGGCGGACCTTTGACTGTTAAAGGTATAAATCCGCAAAACCTGGAGATGGCACTAATAAAGCTTAAGTTAATGGGTGCGAGTGTTGAGGCAGGAGACGAATCGATCACTGTATCACGCAAAGGTAAGATAAAGCCCGTGGATATTCAAACACTGCCACATCCGGGTTTTCCAACCGACCTACAAGCTCAGTTCATGGTACTTAGCGCGTTAGCAGACGGGCGCAGCGTAATAAGTGAGAATGTATTTGAAAACCGCTTTATGTTTGCCGATGAGATTGCACGCATGGGCGCAGAAATTCGCATTGATGGTCATCACGCAATTATTGATGGTGTAAAAAAACTTTCCGGTGCTCCCGTAAAATCTCCCGATCTTCGAGGTGGAGCAGCATTGGTACTGGCAGGTCTTGTAGCTGATGGAGAGACAGTGATATCTTCGATAAAGCACATCGACAGGGGTTACGAATACTTCATAGAAAAACTTACAAAGATAGGTGCCGACATCAAAAGATTATAAAAATACACTGTCATTTTAAGCGTAGCAACTGCGAAGTTGATGAATCTAATCCTACGCTACCAGAATGAAAAATGCTGTTGTCCAAAAAACTTGTGCCACTAATGATTTGCGCATCGCTTTTGGCATCACAAAGGCATCAACCACTCTACAACGAGCCAACACATTCAAGAGAACAAAATTATCGACATAAATATATAGACAAAGCAAATACCTTAGATAAAATATGCAGTATGCCTATTTGGTAATGATGTAAGCAGTTTTTGCGAATAGTGCATAAGTCTAAAATTCATGCAATACTATGTAACCGGAGTTTGCTTAAAAGAGAAGTTGTGAGCATTATCTGCATCGCACAGATGCAGTTATTAAAGTAGCGATAGGAGCCTATTTATGGCTAAAGGTTCGCGCGGTATGCGAAATAGAAATAATGAGCGAAAACAAAATCAAGTTAATTTAGTGTCGGCGCGTTCGCGCTCAAATACAGAAGCCAACAAGTTGTCTAGGCTTAACGCTGCCAGCGGTTATTCTGAGACAAGAAAAAAACGTTCGCGAAATAAGAGACTTGCGGTAATACTAAGTATAGCTGCCGCTTCTGTTTTGGTAGCTGCTATAGCTGCAACAGTTGCATACGGTGTACTAAATGGCTTTCTGGCCAGAGATGTAAATGGAAACGTAGCAGACTTTTCATCGCAACTATGGGAAGGTGTTCTCAAAGAACCGGAAAAACCGGAGGATCCATTTTGGATGCTAATGCTTGGAACTGACGAGCTAAGTGAGCCGGGTTATGGGCGCACGGACACAATGATCTTGACTCGAGTGGATCAAGTAAACAAAACTGCCGCTATGATCTCTATACCAAGAGACTCTTATATCGATATTCCCGGTTATGGTAGAGATAAGATTAATGCTGCCTATTCATATGGGGAACAAGAGACCAAGGGTGGAGGTGTGCCGCTGACAATTAAGACAGTCTCTGCTCTTGCTGATGTCAACGTAGCATACTTCGCACAAGTGGATCTTGATGGTGTAGTTAGATTGGTAGATGGTCTTGGTGGGGTAACCGTTGATGTTCCGGTGGAAATTGAAAAAAAACATGACTCCGGGAACATAGGGATATCCGCAGGTCTGCAAACACTCAACGGACAACAGGCATTAACATTTTGTCGCTCACGTGATTTTTTGATCGGTGATTATCAAAGACAGGCAAATCAAAGAACATTTTTGCAGGCATTAGTTAAGCAGATTCTTGCGTCTAATGATCCGATAAAAATTGCATCTACAGTGACAAATATTGCATCGATGACCCACACAAACCTAGATATCGCAAAAATTGTGAAAATAGCACAAGGTATGCAAGGTATGCAAGAAAGTAGCATTCACACTTATACCGTACCTTCAACAACAAAAGATACACCAACAGCTTCTTATGTAATCGTAGATGAAGAGGGATTAATCGATCTTATCAAAGACATTGAGAGTGGCATTTATCCACCGCCTCAAGAGAGCGATCAGATATATACTGCTGCGAAGACTCCCGATTCGTATCAAGCGAGTGGTACTTCCGGCAGCACTGCAGCACAAAACAAGATAGATCCAAAAGGATTTACGGTAGATGTTAAAAACGGTTGCGGAATTGACGGCTCGGCAACCAGCATCTCTGACAAGCTTGTGCTAGCCGGCTACAAAAAAGGCGAGGTAGGTAATACCGATGCTTATATCTATGACAACACCTTGATTATCTACAAAAAGGATGAAAATCGAGCAGCAGCAAATGATATAAAAGCAAAGATGGGGTACGGAAAAGTAATTGCCTCTGAAGGACGTTATGAGTTTGCGGGCGACATATTGGTGGTTGTTGGAAGCGACTACGTAGGGTAGCTTCTACAAGATGCGTAAGTAAAAGAAATATGCAATAATATGTAATCAAAGATTGCTTAAGAGAGAAGTTGTGAGCATTATCTGCGTCTTAGCGATGCAGTTATTAGGGTAGCGATAGGAGCCTGTTATATGGCTAAAGGTTCGCGCGGTATGCGAAATAAAAAAAACAATGAGCGAAAACAAAATCAAGTTAATTTAGTGTCGGCGCGTTCGCGCTCAAATACAGAAGCCAACAAGCTGTCTAGACTTAATGCCGCAGATGGTTATTCCGAGATAAGAAAAAAACGTTCGAGAAATAAAAAACTTGCTGTAATACTCAGTATAGTGGCTGCATCAGTTTTGATTGCTGCCATCGCAGCTACCGTTGCATATGCTATGTTAAATGGCAGCCTCGCCAGAGATGCTAGCGGAAATGTTGCGAATTTCTCTTCGCCACTATGGGAGGGCGTGTTTACAGAGCCGGAAAAACCCGAGGATCCGTTTTGGATGCTAATGCTCGGTACTGATGAGTTAAGCGAACCCGGCCTTGGACGTACTGACACAATTATCTTGACTCGTGTAGACCAAGCAAATAAGTCTGCTGCGATGATCTCCATACCCAGAGACACCCTTGTGGATATTCCCGGTTATTCAAAAGACAAAATAAATGCCGCCTATAATTTGGGTGAACAAGAAACTGAAGGTGGTGGAGTGCCGCTTGCAATCAAGACTGTTTCGGACTTCGCCGGCGTGGACATTGCGTATTTTGCTCAAGTAGACTTTAACGGCATTACCGGATTAGTAGATGGATTGGGTGGGGTTACTGTTGATGTGCCGGTAGATATTCCAAAGGCGCATGATTCGGGCAACATTGGAATCACTGCCGGTTTGCAGAAGCTTAACGGTGAACAAGCATTGACTTTTTGCCGCTCCAGAGACTTTTTAATTGGAGATTATCAAAGGCAAGCTAATCAACGCACGTTTTTGCAAGCATTAGCAAAACAAGTTCTTGAGACAAAAGATCTGCTGCAGATAGCAAACACTGTTACAAACATTGCGTCTATGACTCACACCAACATGGATATAGCAACAATAGTAAAAATCGCCCAGGGGATGCAAGGTACAGTGGAAAGTGGCATTCATACGTACACTGTTCCTTCCGGAACAAAAGATACCTCTTCGGGTTCTTATGTAATAGCGAGAGAAGACGAACTCGCTGATCTTATAGCCGATATCGAGAACGGTATCTATCCTCCTCCACAAGAGGGTTCAGAAATGTACAACTCTGCCGAGACACCGGATGCATATCAGTCTACAGCTACTTCGGGAAGCACAACCACTCAGGAGCGAGTTAATCCAAACGGATATATTGTGGATGTTAAAAACGGTTGTGGCATTGATGGATCTGCAACTAGCATATCCGACAAACTGGTATTGGCCGGATATGTTAAAGGTGCGATAGGAAACACCGATGCATATATTTACGATAACACTTTGATCATCTATAAAGAGAATACAGATCGGGCTGCTGCCAATGATATAAAGACCAAGATAGGGTACGGGAAAGTCATAGCCTCTGAAGGACGTTACGAGTTTGAAGGCAATATATTAGTGGTGGTTGGTAGCGACTACAAGGGTTGATATGGCACAAACTGCAAATGTATTTACTTATTGTTGGGGATTAATTTTAAGCAATTGAGCTTAGTATTTATGCCTGAAAGTATTTAAATGGCACTCCCAAAGAGATTTATTCAAATTTCTTTAATTTTCCTATTGTTGGAGCGTTGATTTTAGAGTATTATTCTATGTCCGCCTTTTGAGCGGGAAAGTGGTCGCTTAACAGGCGAAAAGTCTTTGAAAATCTTTCAAAATAACTTCAACTTTCTTATTGACAACACTTCTAAATGAAGATAATATATCTCCTTGTGTTTGGCGCGACGAAATCGCAAAAAGCGCCAAAGACCTGGTAGATCGGGCAAAATTTATGTCCGATTTCTTTATGAAAGAAGCAAGATCAAGCACCTTG
>DBCW01000168.1 GCA_002293265.1 Eggerthellales bacterium UBA948 | reverse complement strand
CCCACACAAACTACCGAAGAGCCCTAAATTATCAGTAAACACTGTAGTGTATAAGCTTTATATTTATTAGCTACTAAATTATATTATTATACAAATTATCGATTTACTGTTTTGGAACTTGTACGCATAGTGACAGCAAATATCGTTGCATATGGCTTACGTATCCTTGCACTTTTGCGCTCTCAAGGTATAGTGTTATCCACAAGAGAAGACATCTCGGTTTAGGTGCTGTATCAAAAGTATGAGCTTAGCTTTGATTGTCATTCCCGCGTAGGCGAGAATCCATAAAAGGCTGCTTATTCTTTATGTAAAACTAGATTCTCGCCTACGCGGGAATGACGTAACGAGACATTTGATACAGCCCCATAGGGAAGTTGGGTGAAAATCCTACGCGGTGCAGCCACTGTGTTTTGGCGTTTCCTGAAAAGCCAATGAGTCAGATTACTGACCGAGAATCGTGCTGAAGCGAGCGGCTTGTCACTGCGAGTTCAGCCTGGAAGCTCAGAAGAAGGCTTTCAGCTTTTTCATAGTGATTATCAGTGATTGCCTTAAAAATTGGCAATCGTCTTTTGGCACTGTCTTCTGCTTGAACAACGAATGTATGTATCAGGAAGGAGAACCACAGGTGCCAGCCACACAAAGCAGGAACAGTAATAGGGGTTTATCTCTCAGGAGAAGTGGGAATCGTAGCTCATTTAAAACGTATATGTCTCGCGCAAGCGTATCAATACTTGCTTTGATACTTTGCATGAGTTTGCTGCCAACGTCAGCTCTTGCAACAAACACCACAGAGTTAAAAGCCACGTTAACCATCGTCTTTGGTCTTAATGCCGACAAAACACCAGATTTAGCGGTGAATAAAACTTATAGCTTTAGTGAGGGTGAAACATTTGAAGATCTTCTCGATGGTGCGGTGGCAGCCAAAGATATCGAAGCGTACGAACTGAACTCCAGTGGTTTTGCAAAATCCGTTACCAAAAACGGTGGAATTAAGCTTGAGACCGCAGAGGATTGGGCAACCTATTGGTCTACCTACGTAGACAATACTTATTATGGTGGAGGAGATAGCATTGCCACGATGGCTCTTGAAAGCGGCAAGGCATATCAGCTTGTATGGGATAGCTACCCAACCGCTGTTGCGCCCGATTGGACTGCGCTTGCAGAACCTACGCAAGGAAGCGGCATTGTCGGCGCAGATGGTAGCGAGCAATCCGGTGTCGGAAGCGCATCTTTAACCATTGTTCATGGCTTGGACTTTACAGGTAACGCTCAAGTTCTGGCCAACACTAATTACAGCTTTGCTGCAGGAACAACACTAAAAGACCTGTTAGACAATGCTGTTTCGCAGTCAGATATAAGTGCATACAGCCTAAATGACTATGGTTTTGCCGAGTCATTTACAAGTAACGGCACTCAGATCAAGAATGCCGCTAACTTTTCTACCTACTGGTCTTTGTATGTTGACGGAGCATACTATGCGGGCAGCGATTCTGTTGCCACCCTTGCACTTGAAGACGATAAGGCTTATCAATTTGCATGGGAGAGTTACCCTCTGGCTATGGCACCTGATTGGAGCTTGGTAAGTACTCCCGATAAAGGCTCAGATGATGATGAAGAGCCCACGAGCGAAGAGCAACCAGCCGCAGAGTTTTCTCAAGAGAAATTCAGCTCTCTCTTTAAAAACATTTCTGTTTCTTACGATAACACCGGTGAAGACTGGAAAGCTCTGGAGATGGCGGCGATAGGTAAGGCTGAGCAAGTAGACCTATCGGCAGTCAAGGCTAATGCTGTTTTGGCATTCAATGAGCCTGACACGACTAACCTGCAAAGAAGTATCTTAAACCTTACAGCGCTGGGCATAGATGCCACCAAGCTAAAGCATGAAGGCAAAACATACAATCTGATTAAGGCTCTTGCTACAGAAAGTATTGCTCATAATACTGCTAATGGGAAAATGTTTGCCCTACTTGCCTATGCAAGCGGGTCTTACAAACTCCCAAAAAATGCCATTCAAACTACAAACGAACTAATTGAGAGCATTTTATCCCTACAAAATAGCGACGGCGGGTGGTCTTTTTCCGGTGATACTTCAGATGCTGATATGACCGCCATAGCACTTAGCGCACTGGCTTTATACCGAACAGATAATGAAGCTGTTGAGACTGCGATTAAAACCGGTCTTGCCACACTAAAAGAAATGCAACTTGCAAGCGGTGGTTTTGCATCGCTGTATACTCCGGGGAAAGTTGATGTTAGCTCTACATCAATGGTCATCATTGCTTTGTCCTCCCTAGGGATCGATACCCAAACCTGGGTGGCAAAAGATCAGCAATCTGCAAAAGCACTTGCTGCAAGCAACAAAAGTGCATCTAGCGCTACCCCACTAACTGATTTACTTTCTCAAGCAAATAAAGCTGAAGATGGTTTCTTGTACGGAGGAAAAACTAACGACTTGGCTACCGAGCAAGGTTTTAGAGCACTTGTTGCATATCAGGGTTATCTCAATCAAGAAGGTGCTTTTAATATCTACACAGATGCAGGCAAGGCGCTAGCCGCAATTAGCCCTGATGCTGATAATCCGGTAACACCCAAGCCAGATCCGCAGCCAGATCCGCAGCCAGATCCAGACCCTGATCCCGATCCTGATCCAAAGCCGGTAGAGACAGATACTGATTCTACTGACAATGGCGAAGGCGACAATAGTGATGAGGGCTCCGAATCAACTGATGCCGGCTCGCTACCAAAGACCGGAGATGACGCAGGAGCTTGGATTCTTATGAGTTCTGTACTCTCATTATGCGCCTTAGCTTGTTTAATGAGATATGCACAGGGTTTAAGGCGTGTGAAAGTAAAATCCCCTGCTCAGACAAGTGAGCGCTTAAAGAAGTAAAGAGTTGGTCTGTATGTTTGCCACTAAAAAGAAAAAGCTTATTGCAATTGTGTCTGCGGCAGCAGTGGTGGTTACGTTTGCCGTCGTGATTGGCATTGGTATGTTCAGCGGATGGTTTTCATCCGCTGGGCTGCTTAACACAACCGAGGAACAACTTACGGCAAGCGCGACAGGTAACAATCAAGCTGAAGCACCTGTCTCTAACAATGCCGAAGAAGACAACAAGCAAAGCTTCGAAGAATCTGTCGATAATCTTTCGAAAGCCATAACTGATTTTGCTGCTGAAGAAGATGCAAGCGCCGCAGCTTCTGAAGATGGTGATGATGCGCAATCCGGTGACGGCGACTCAGGTACTGATGGTGGCGCTAGCGGTGGTGATTCAAACAGTGGCAGTAGCAGCGGTGGCGGTAATGCCAACAACAACGTCTCCGGCAGTGGCAGTGGTGCTAGCGATGGCAAAAGCGGCAGTTCTGCAGGTGGCAATAAGACTAACGAGGGCAGTGGCGGCGACAAAAACAAAGGCAGTGGCGGCTCCTCCACAGATAAAGAAGACTCCAATAGTGGCTCCGGCGCTAAACCCAAGCCGGATCCGGAACCTAACCCTGAGCAACCACCGGCAGCAGAAAAGATCACTGTCTCCGTTAATGTTGATAGTTCACGAGCCAAAAAGTACGGTTATCCGTCCTCGATGGCATCAAAAAGTGTGACTTTGGAGAAAGGAGCGTCGGTACATGATGCCTTGGTTGCAACCGGTTTGTCGGTTGGCGGCGGCTCTAGCTATGTGCGCTCCATAGGTGGACTTGCCGAGTTTGCTTGCGGAGCGAAGAGCGGTTGGCTGTACTTTGTAAATGGCAGCTCCCCCGGTTACGGCTGTGGTTCTTACATACTTAGCGGTGGTGAGAGCATCAAGTGGGTGTATACGTTGGACATGGGAAACGATGTCTAACATGCTGCGTTGGCAAGGGAAAAACACCGGCTTTGAACTTATCCACCCGGGGCTTCAGCTGACTTATTTTGCGGTAGTTTTGGTGTTGACGATGACTGCCATGCAACCCGTGTTACTCACTATTTCTTTTATAAGTGCGCTTTTATTTAGTTTTTGCGTACGCGGATGGCAGACAACTTTAAAGACCCTGGTAATCTTGTTGCCACTTGTAATAATTTGCGCTGTTATCAATCCTCTATTTGCCATGATGGGCTCAAGCGAAGTGGTGCGTTTTGGACAACATGCAATATATTTGGAGAGCATTATTTTTGGCTTATGTATGGGGATGATGCTGGCATCGGTAATACTGTGGTTTTCTTGCGCCTCCAAGATTCTTTCTACCGACAAAGTCTTGGCAGTGCTTGGAGGCGTTTTGCCTGTCGTGGGTCTAATGATATCTATGGCGATGCGATTGGTGCCTCAGTTTACTGAGCGTGGAAAACTAATAGGCAGCGTTGCCGAATCCGTAACGTCAGCAAGACCGCTAACAAAACGTGACCACATTACATCAAGATTACGTATAGTATCGGTCTTAATGGGCTGGAGTTTGGAAGAGTCTTTGCAAAGTGCAGACGCCATGAAAGCTCGCGGTTGGGGCGCAACAAACAAGCGTACCGGTTACAAGCGGTATCGCTTTGCAGCTTTTGATCTTTTTGCCTCACTTGCATTGGCATTGCTCGTGATTACTTGCTCCGTTTTAGCCTTTGTGGCTTGCTCTCAGTTTCATTTTTATCCCACTATGAGCACGCTTACTTTGTGGTGGGGTTATATACCATATGCGCTATTAATGCTTCTTCCACTGGTTGTAAGAATTGTTGAGGATTTGCGCTTCAAATGGTTAGGACAGGCATGACGGAGTTAAAGGATTTTATACATTCAACTAAGCCTGCTTCAGAGCCTGCATTAAGCATTGACGGGCTTTGCTTTTCTTATGCTTCGCAAGACTCAAACACAGGCACCCAAATGGCCGGCAACCTGCTTTTTTCTGATGCATCCATGTGCTTGCCGCAAGGCTCCTTCACACTTCTGACCGGAAACACAGGAAGCGGCAAGACCACATTGATGCGCTTGATAAAGCCTGAGCTTGCACCAACCGGTTATCGCAAAGGAGCCATTAACGTATTTGGACGAGAAACAACGTCTCTAAGCGTGGCTGAATCGTCAACTATGATTGGCTATGTTGCGCAAAACCCGGAAACTCAAATTGTATGCGACGCAGTCTGGCATGAATTGGCTTTTGGGTTGGAGAATCTTGGCACTTCGCAAGAAGCCATGCGCCGACGAGTGGCAGAAGTTGCTTATTTCTTTGGCATTGAACCTTGGATGCACTCGCCTACTGCGTCCTTGTCGGGCGGACAAAAGCAAATTCTCGCTCTAGCCAGCATACTTGTGATGCAGCCAAAGCTTCTGCTTTTGGACGAGCCAACTGCCCAGCTTGATCCGATCGCAGAAAAGAACTTCCTGCATGCACTTTTTCGCATAAATCGCGAACTGGGTATAACCGTTTTGGTGGCAACCCACTCACCCGAAACGATGACAGATTACGCCACAGGAGCTTTACGCCTGGAAGATGGCAAGATTGAGCCAACACCTCTCTCAGCCATTCCTGCGAAGGCAGGAATCCATAACAAACTGCAAATACCACACGACAACGCAACTGACTCAACTACAATCAACTGTCGTGACCTGTTCTTTCGCTACTCCAAAGAGGAACCTTGGGTTCTGCGCGGATTTGACCTTACCGTTGCCACATCTTCCATTCACGCTATCGTTGGCGGAAACGGATCGGGAAAGTCCACACTACTAAACATGATGGCCAAAGCGATTAAGCCTCTCAGGGGTCGCGTAAATAATCTGCACTCAAGCTCACAAGCAATACTGCCGCAAAATCCGATGGCGCTTTTTGTGGGTGATACAGCAGCAGAGGAGTTAAAGGAATGGCAGCAACGCTGCGATTATAGCGACGAAGAGATTGTCAGTATGGTTGACCTCTTTAACCTAAAATCTGCACTAGCCAAACACCCATACGATCTTAGTGGCGGAGAACAACAAAAGCTGGCTTTAGCCAAGATCCTCCTCACAAAACCAAAACTCCTACTACTGGACGAACCAACAAAGGGGCTGGACACAAGCGCAAAGCGAGAACTTGCAACCACATTGCTTGGGCTTAGAGCTAAGGGAGTCACCATACTCATGGCAACTCATGACTTAGCATTCGTTTCGAAAGTCGCAGACAACACGACCATGATCTTTGACGGGCAAAGCGCTTGCAGCGAACCTACTCAAGAGTTCTTTAGCAATAATATCTTTTATCGCCTACCAAGAATTGATTCAACAACTAATGAGTTAAATGTGGCACATGAAAAGTCCATGCGAGAAGATGAAAGCAAAACGGACTCATGAAGCGCATACTTGCAAAACTGGAAATACCAATTTTGGCATTTGTACCTTTGACGCTTTTTATCTGCGCAAGCCTTCAAATTACTCAGGCGGCAGTTTTGTCATTGCTGGTAGCACTGGCAGCGATCGCTGTTTTCTTCGCGAACTTTGAGTTGTCCAAGCCGGTACTCAGGCAGATCATTCCCGCAGTGGTGCTTGGCGCTCTGGCGGCAGCAGGGCGAATCTTATTTGCTGCCATTCCCGATTTCAAACCGGTCTCGGCAATATGTATTGTTGCAGGAGTCGTTTTTGGCAGGCGCACCGGGTTTATTGTGGGAGCTATTGCCGCACTGGTATCCAATTTCTTTTTTGGTCACGGACCTTGGACACCGTGGCAGATGTATTCTTGGGGTATGGTCGGATACTTTGGTGGAGTATTGGCTGATCGCGGATTGTTTGATAAGCATCCTGCAGCTGTTTATGTATATGGGTTTTTCTCGGCATTGCTCTATGGAGTTCTTCTCACCACCTGGCATGTTGTTGGATTCATCCAGCCATTAACGTGGCAAAGCGCCATATTAGCATACGGCGCTTCACTACCCTTTGACATCATTCACGCGGTGGCTACTGTAACCTTTCTCCTGATAATCTATGCACCTTGGTCTCGAAAGCTTTTGCGCATTAAAGATAAGTATGCGCTGTCCGGCTCAAAACAAGACGCAAGATTATGAGGCTCTAAGTGTTTGACTGACTGCCTTGACCTCCTCTACCACTTTGATCTGACTGACCGCGCTGACTACCTTGATTACTCTGGTTTCCTTGCGGCATATTCTGCATTTGCTCTTCTAAGTATTTCTGCATCTTGTCTGCTGTGGATTGGTCGATAATCCCCTCTTCAACAAACTGGCTGAAGTCCATTCCAAAACCGCCGGACATTCCGCCGCCACCTGATGGTAACTCGCCACTAAAACCGCTGCCATCTTGAGGCATGGCACCAAGTTGCCCTGAGCCAAATCCCGGACGAGCATTAGCTGCACCGTTGCTAAGCCCCAGCATATAACCACCAAGCCCGGATCCTGCAATGACGAGAACAATTGCAATGGCAATTATCACAGCAGCTATTACTCGCAGTCTGATAAAGCCTTTCTCACGAACCGGCTGAGAATTGATCGCAACTGCTTCGCCATACATTTGCTCGACACTAGGAGCAGCATTCTGTACAGGCACCGATGTCGGCTGCCATTGAGGCACAGCGTTAGTCTCAAAACTTGGCGTTGATTGCTCTTGCGGTGCAGGGCTGTTTTCGATAGTTGGTGCTTGTGACGCTTGTGGTTCTTGTGGTTCCTGTTGGCTAGGCTCACCATTATTTTGCGTTGTCATCATAAACCTCCTAAGAAGAAATTGAAGCCAAACCGGAAGAGATGATATCTTTTAAGTGTCGAGGAACTTGAAGCTTTATAGCTCAAAGCAACTCATCCGTTTTGTTAGCTCAATCTCTAAAATCTACAATCTAAGTGCTTGTCGGTCGATGATAGAAATATATCGCCTCAACCTGAAAATAGACTGAAGACTTTTGAAGGTTTCGCAGCTGTGAGAGAGCCGTTTGCTTATTAAGTTTTCTTGCAACTTACGATCTTGCAAGCGATAAAATTTCAAAAGCTTTTAGGTACCGCCGCCCTAATTATTCCTAAACAACACGGATGCCTCTTCGCCGGATACCCAGCCTGCAGGAATCTCGCTGTCTGCGTGGCATGTGGAGCAATACATGACGGAGGAGCGATGCGCTTTATGACACGTGCCGCAGTCAAAGTCTTGATGTTGGTCATCATGCGGATTGCGAACGAGATCGCTGGTCGCCGCCTCCAAGTCGTCTCTGGTTTTTATCACGGTTCCATCATCGGATAAATGATGGCAAGAATCATTAAGACAAAATTGATCGGCTTCAAGACCACGAGCCTCAGTAAGATCACTAAGGGTGCGCTCAGTGAGCGGGAAAGTATAGTCTCCACTTACCCACTTAATACCCTCGTTTATCTGCTCGCCGATAGTGGGAACATGACAGTCAAGGCAATCTTTACCGTGTGCGTCATGAGTTACTGAGAGCATAGAGCTGGTATTTGTAACTACCTTGCCCCATTTATCGACACCTTCCACGCCTGGCTCTGACTCATATGTAGCGAGGTAGGCATCCATTGGTGTGTGACATATAGCTCCACAAAAACTTGGCTCTTCGTGCCATACAAGCATTCCGGCACCGGCAGCTACAAGAATTACAACAACCAGACCCGTGATGATTGGCCATCTTTTTATCCTACGTTTTACTGTGGAGTTCTCCGATACGTCGGATTGGCTCTTAGCCTCAATTGCGGCCTGATCCGCAATTTCATCCGAGACGCTTTGGTCTGTATCTGTACCTGTATCTGTATTTGTCTCTTCGTGCAATTTATTTTCGTTCATGCTAACCCTCCATTTTGATCAGCCGGTTTGTGTATACATAAGCCTGCTTATTGAGTTTAGGTGCTTTGAGCACGCTGGCCACAAGATCGACAAGCTAACAATTTGTAAAAGAAACGAATATTAAGCCTCGATAGCCTCAGCAGCATTTTTACCTGCGAAACGTCCTGATGTGTAGGACCAATTTAGTCCACAGCCTCCTGATGGATAATCATCGTAGATGAACGTGCCGCAGCTTACCTCACCAACCGCATAGAGATTTGGTAGAGGGTCTCCTTTGGGATCCAAGACCTGAAAGTCTGTATTCACTCGATAGCCGCCAAAGCTCCCGTGCGTACAAACGCCCAAGGTCAGCAAATAGAAAGGAGCCTCCTTTATCGGCACAAGCAACTTGCTGTTTTTACCAAATTGATTATCTGTGCCTGTAGCGACCATCGCGTTATAAGCGCTGAGACTTTCTTCAACAATTGCGCCGTCGATATTTAATGCCTTGGCAGCCTCTGCAACAGTATTACCCTTTGCAAAAATTCCCATCTCCAGCCCCAAGTCAAACTGATGCTTCAACTTCTCGTCCAAAGCATCAACCATAGCCTGGTCATATATTGCATAGAAGCTTTGATCAGGAAAATGAGCAACCTCATAATAAATGTCATGGGTTTGCCCGCCCTCATTGGCAAATCGATTACCGCTTGAGTCTATCCAGAGAGCCTTTGTGCTGATCAACTTGGACTGGCCGGCAGATACTGCACAGGCTAAGATACCATTGGTTCCGCCGTGACCTATGTAGTCGGCACCAATGTCTAAGCCCATGGTAAGACCTTCACCGGTACAACCTAGGCCAACTTCTGTATATACGCCTTTGTAATCAGGACAATATTGTTTGATCATCTCGGCATTTCTGCAAAACCCTCCGGAAGCCATGATGACCTTTTTTGCTTTATATTGGATGTATTCGCCCTCATGGTTTTGGGCAACAATGCCTTCTACGGTGCTACTCTCATTTACAACAAGGGACTTTGCCGCTGTGGAGAAGTGAAATTCCACACTATTTTTCTTTGCCAGCTCTGTTACAGCATCAAGAGCAACCACCGCAGCCGGGTCTAAGTTGTGCCCTCTTGGCACCGTGTCCTTGCCCTTAAGCGACACCGTTTCGACAAACGGCACTTTTAGGTCTTCACTTAACCAATCTATTGTCTCGCCGTAGTGATCGGCACAAAACTTTTGAACCTCATAATCAAGTTTGTCTCCGCCACGTGAGAGAAAATACTCTAATAGTTTATCCGGAGCATCTTCTATGCCTGCTGCTTGCTGGAGTTTTGTTCCGGCTCCGTATAAAGTTCCCAATGCAAGTGAACTTGAGCCGTTAAGTGCATTTAGCTTTTCGATCAGGATCGTCTTCTTGCCTTGCCCCGCCGCTGCACCTGCGGCAGTCACACCGGCCGCACCGCCTCCAACCACTAACACATCGCATTCGATAGTGCGGGCAACTTCAGTTGATCCCGGTTGTTTTGGTGCGCATCCAGACAAACCGCTAAAAGCTATAGCGGCAATACCGCCACCCATTACTTGAATAAATTTTCGTCTACTGGTTTCTTTGGTTAAAACTTGCTTTTCGCCTTTTGCCCCGTCGACACAATAAGACCCATCCACAATATCCCCATTCTCCCATAGTTGTATTTTTTATGAAAATTATTCTATCATAATGCATATTTATGCTAAATGATTACTTTGGGAGAATGGTAATTGTTGCGTCTATTTATCTTTCCACCGCTTTAAAGTAGCCAGGTGTACCTTAAGGATCTCGCGTGCCTCATCTTCAGAATAATTGGTACTCTGCCCTTTATTCCACTCACTCAAAAAACGCAGATTGGTTTCAATCATCTCATCCATTGTGCGTTCATTTGTAAACTCTCCATCGCTATAGCAATGGCTACAGTACTCGGTACTTAGATCGCCGTCTTCACTAGTGCCGTGTTCTTCCAGTTTAGTCAGCGGCATAGCACAGCTTTGGCAGACTCGCTCCTGGCTTTGACCGAGAATTGAATCGATTGTCACATTGAACTCTTTAGAGATAGTCTTGAGTGTATCAACATTTGGGATAGTCTCCCCGTTTTCCCAGCGCGAAACCGCTTGCCTAGTCACACACACTTTCTCGGCCATATCATCTTGAGTAAGACCATGCGTTTTGCGAAGATCATAAAGTGCCTCTTTTGCAGACATAATAACATTCCTCCCTAAACAAAGTGATAAAACCACCAACAACTATAACAGCACTGAGCAGCATATAAAAGCAACTCGCTGTTGCTTTTGTCGCCTTGCCGCTGCCTAATAGCTGTTGTTTGCAAATGCCAAAATATGACGAGTAATATTTATGATTGTCTTCTGTGTCGCTTAATCTGAGAGCTCCCGATCAATCAATGATGCCATCTAGCTCCTGGCGTAGTCTTTTAATACCTTTGCGAGATTCGCTCAAGTTTTTTTCATAATATGTGTCACCAGATCTTACTGCCTCACTCAAACCAGTCTCTGCTATGTGATAGAACTCTAACGCTTTACCGTAGTTCGGACTCGTACCTAGTGCGAATTCATAACACGTCGCCAAGCGATAGGCACAGCTGCCCCAAATACACGACACTTCATCACCGGATAGCTGATAGGCTTGAAGATAGAGAGTGTAGGCTTTGTTTTGATCCCGATCACAACCAAAACCCTTTTCATAACAATCGCCTAGCTTATACATCGCCTCGATGTTGTTAAGCATCGCTGCTCTCTCAAAGTACTCAAACGCACGCTTTTCTCGAGGAAATACTTCACATTGGTGCGCAGGAGTCTTACCTTTACATCCGCCATCACACCTATCATTGAAATCATTTAAGAAAAAGCACTCCCAGTTGTACCCTTCGCAGCGGTCGTAAGCATAAATATACCCTAAGTTGACCATCGCCTGCACATTTCCTAACTGCATACTATGTAGATAGAATATCTCTGCTGCCCTAAAACAGTCGATGCGATTTTCGCGCTCTTTGCTGTCTTGGTAACTAAACGCCTCATTATAGTAATCGCTGCCAAATTGCAACGCCTGAATACCGCCTTCATCTTTTTCAGAATCCGCCCCATAACTTACATCATCAGGAGCATAGCATGCCATATAGGTTCGACCGGCTGATTTGTCATTGGCAGAATCCCACAAAGGTACTGTTACCCAAATAAGCGGCACCTCGAGTTCTCCATAAGTGTATTCAGCATTAAACTCAAGGATAGGGGTGTCTTGGTTCACTTCGATCCCTTCATCGCGTGTATATATCTACTAGTATATCTATCTGCCTTGGCCTAGTCATCCAAAAATACTTTCATGCTTATCCTTTTGTGCTCACCAAGCAACTCTAACTCTGTCACCTCTCCAAACAGTAGTTTTCCTCCATCCATCATTCGTGCCAATATCTCATTGCAGTCTGCCGGAACATAGCCTAGACGATAACCTCCTGAATCGAGAACTCTGATCGCCATCTTATCAAAGCGGTTGTCAACATCTCTTTGAAATCTTAACCGTGTGCCTACGAACAGATCGTGCACTCTCTTGTCGATACCTTCAACATATTGAGTTTTAGCAATACGTGTATCGAGTAGAAATATGGGTTGTTCAAACGGCTTGGGTACTTCTAGGTTGTCACCGCCATCTTTAATGAATTGTACTAGGGAACCTAATTGCTTGCGTGCCAATCTTGTCAACTGATACACCCACTTTCTCTCGTTAAGCCCTTGATGCGATCAAGATACTGCACTCTTACGTTTTGATTGAATATGATCTTTTCCTTTATTGAAAGTACTGTATTGATCACCCATTTTTTGTCTTTCAGCTTTTCAGCATAACAATACGGTGTCTCTGCCTTAATCTCAAGTAAACGTTCTTCGATGTTTTTCTGAGTTGAAGTTAGCATCAGCACTTCCGCTTCCAATACACTTCTGGTATCCATATCTACCGAACGCAACAAGTCCTTCTCGCCCAGACCTTCTACCGTTACAGCTATTGCCTCAAGACTTACAAGGTCACCTCGCTCATAGGCGGACTGTGCAGAGAAGAATAATGTTTGTTCCCACTCGGTGGTATTCGGACATACATCAGGATGAAGACGCTTAACAATTATGCGATAGAGATGTGTGATCCTCTTGCTGTCTTTCTCACTCAAAAAGCGACTATTCTTACGATAGAACAGTAATTTTCTATACCGGTCATATGCTGCTTGAAGATGCTCTTCCCATACATGAAGCTCGTGGTTAAGTTGCGCTTCAATATGCGTCAGATCTGGTTTTTGACCTGAGTTTATCGCTGAAAGCAGCAGCGTATATTTTCTTTTCTCACGCCGAGCAGCAATATCACTTTTGAGGAGCTCGTTTTCGTAGCAACCGATCTTAAGAGCATACTCAGCTTCAATTCGGTGATTGGCCTGTAGTCGAATGAAGTCAATCTCTGATAGAGTGCTTGCTATAGACTCCCTAAGCACCTTTATCTCATCACGCAAAGCAATAACGACAGAATCACGCTTCAATGTTTGACCAATATTCATGAGAAACCGTCACCTCCCGACATGAGTACGAGCCTCCTTGGCTCATTGTGTTTCTGGGTTTGTTTGAATTGCTTGCATCAATAGATGTTAGCATCACTCGCTAAACTAGCTGTACCAATTAAAGGACACACACACTTTAAGCTGCGGGCAAGTGAGACCGCATACCTCTAACGTCAATTAAGTATATTTCTGCCAACACAAGTATATTTATCCTCAAAACTATTATTATGCTACCATGAAGAAAGATGTTAGAGCATTAATACATTGTTGTTGCGAGACAGATTGCATTATGCTTAATGCCTCATTTTCTGCTCTACAATATTAAGTTTCTGTTGTCAAATAGAAAAGTAAACTTGAGGAGGTTATTTTGCCGTGCTATCCATGCAGTAACTGTGGCGATTGTGGGCTCAGTCCTATTATTACACTCCAGCCAAATGAGTGTATATTTTGCCATCATATTAATCATGATGATCAAACAGATTGCGAGCAATGTGGAAAACCGCTGCCCCCAAAAATAAAAACCTTGCCAAAGTAGATGTGCTAACTTTAGGAGTTTGCTTATGAACTGGGAGCCATGGACCGGCTGTTACAAAGTAAGTGATGGCTGTACATATTGCTATTTTTACGGACTTCATGCCAAACGCTACGGACAAAATACCATTCAAAAAACTGATAAGTTTGATTGGCCGATACGGATAAACTCCAAAGGAGAGTACAACATTAAGGGAGATAAAATTCTCGCCACATGCTTTGCAACAGATTTTTTTATCCCGGAAGCAGATGAGTGGCGAGCAGAAGTCTGGTCTATGATTAAATCCAGACCTGACATTGAGTTTTTGATTCTAACTAAACGCATCGACCGCTTTGAGGTAGCATTACCCGACGACTGGGGCGTAGGATACAACAACGTAAACATCGGTTGTACGGTAGAAAACCAAGAGCTCGCTGACTATCGCTTGCCAATATTTTTATCCCACCCGATCAAAAGGCGGTTTATAGCTTGCAGCCCCCTACTAACATCGATTGACCTTACACCATATCTGCACGGAGTTGAACATGTGACCGTAGCAGGTGAAAGTGGGCGTGAGGCTCGCATCTGCGATTATGACTGGATTTGCGCTATCCGCGAACAGTGTATGGACGCAAATATCACTTTCTGGTTTAAAAGCACAGGGTCCTTGTTCAAAAAAGATGGTGTAGTGCAAAAAGTGAACCCTTTTAAGCAAGGAAGTCTCGCCAAAGAATTGAACCTTAGTATTGTCGGCGACAAGAAGCTGTTTTAATCATCATAGCTTTCACAAAACTCAAAACACAGTGTTTCTGAAAGCAAATTACAGTTCATAATAAATTGTTAATGATATTGTTCTTGATTAACAAACAACAAAAAAGGGAGGGTTCGTATGGAACAAAAGAGCATGACCGCTTTGGTGAGTGCATTTTCTCGTTGGTATCACTCAAGACACAATGAAGTTAAGGTTTTTGATGATTCTTTGGCATTTTGTAGCAGTTTACATTAAGTGAGATGAGTACCCATGGAAGCGTTGATTATTATAGATATGCAAGAAGCATATGTTGGTGAAAGCCGGAATAGAAAACTGTATCACTATGAAGCGAAAACCTTAATCAAAAAAATCAATGAAAGAATCGAAAGGGTTTATTTAGCACAAAAGGTCATCTATATAAAGAACAAGGCCAAGCTTAAGCAGCCATCCGCCTTAGTGAAAGAACTGAAAATTGTCTCGGAACTATGCTTTGAAAAAAGTAAAGCCAGCTGTTTTTCCAATCCTGAATTGCTTGTGTTTCTTCAAGAAAATGAAATTACAAAACTTGAACTGGCTGGTGTTGATGGCAATTTTTGTGTGGGGATGTCTGCAATTGATGGTGCAAAGAAGGGACTTGATATAAGTATTTCACTTTCGCGTGTTGGGGTTGGAAACAGTATAAGATTTCAGAGTACGAAAGAAAAGCTGCTGAAAGCGGGGGTAAAAGTTTGTGAGTAATATAAGCATTTTCGACATTGATGATTGCGGTGGGCAAGGCATAAAGAATTAGCATTTTCCGTTCTTAAAAAAGACATAATGCAACAAGTAAAAGGGTAGCGGTGGTGTACATATGTTTAATGAAATCTGTATTTATGAGGCAAAAATTGATAAGCAGGACGAGATTGAAGCGCTGATGAAAGAAATTAGGCGACCAATGCCCACGCTTCATTTTACGTTTTTGTTGCCGTGGCAAGATAGAGAGAGTTCATTGAGTTTGGGATTAGGCTGATCTCTATTGATTCAAAGCCTGCCATTTTTAAATAGCCTGTTAATCGTTGCGCGTCGGTAAAAACTCCTCTGTCAACAACTTGCGCCAGCCGCCCTAAGAGCTTATTGCTCATCCAGCCTTCGAGCAACGGATCACCGATGATAAGCCTACCGCCTTTTCTTAAAACGCGATAGGCTTCGCAGATACCCTTGTCTTTATTCTGCCAGTGGTGCAATGATAAAGCAGTAATTACCGTATCGAACGCCTCCGAATCGAAAGGCAAATCTTCGGTACTACCTTTAATGAATGTGATGTCTTGCCTGTGTGAGAATTGCTTAGAGTCAACAATATCGATAGCTACAATGTCTGTATCTGGAAAAGTGTCTGCAAGAAGCTGAGTAAAACCCCCCTTGCCACAACCGATGTCTAGAAGCGCCTGCGGCCAAGGGGATTTAAGAACTTCGTTTAAAATTGCTTGATGAACTGCTCTCAAGTGGAATCATCTCCGTTTTACAAAATATAAATTAGCCGCATCCAATCCATCGCGCAGCAATCGCGCTCAGATCAAATTATCGCATAGGAAATCCATTTGCCGAATAAGTGATTGTTTTCCGCTTCCAAGCGACCAATAAAGTGGGAGCGGTTTTTTCTTGCCGCTTCGCGGTGCTCTGCAGCCGATGCATGACCGTTTCTTTCGATAGCTGCAACCACAGCCGCTTCGCGTTTATCCGGCGGTATCCGGAAGTATCCGGCGGTTTTCGCCAGATACTTCCGGATTTTCACCTGGGCTGACAGCAGTACTCGCGCTACCACCGATTCGAGCATCAAATGAATAACTGTCATCCAGCGGAACGATGATCCGGAACACATCACCGTCGATCATCTGAGGCATCTTGCCGGAATACAGCTTTCCATAGTGATGGATATTCCTCACACCGCTACCAAGCTCATCGGCCAAGCCGATATTGCGGAAGAACGAGGCAATGATGGGATTCTTGGGATTAGGACTGAAGTTGTCAGGCGTTATCATTTCACCGGTTTCAGCACGGTTTGCGTTGGCAGTATACATCCTGTCTTTCATAGCTCCGCCAGTTCAATCTGCTCGTAAGTCTTGCCTGATTGGTCACCTTCGCGATCATAGATACGGAAGGTCTTGAAATTACAAGTAACTATGAATCGGGGCTTTGTGATGGTAGCAAACTTTGCGCATAGAACAGCGCTTGCTGATAAGGTGTCACCATGCGCTTTTGACGTCATAACCGCGGCCCGCCCCCTTCTCAGCAAACGCTGTTCAGCCGCACATAGTTGTTTGATGTCCAATGTATTCCTCTGCAACTTCTACATTTTGGGAATGTTGCCGTATACACCCTGTCTGTGACCGATGCGCACAACCTCTATCAGCAGATCACCGTCTTCTATCCGAGCTAAAATCCGATAACTGCCAACACGATAGCGCCACCCGTTTTGTGTGCCTTGTATCTGCTTCCCGCTCGGCACCGCTTTCGGATTCTCGCAGCCATCAAGGTACTTGGCCATCCAAGTGAGCAACAAGCGCCGCTGTTGTGCAGGAATGCTCGCAAGTTGTTTATCTGCCTTTTTTGTAAGGACAAGCCTATAAGACATTAGCTTAGCGTTCCATACTTGGCAAGCACTTCACTGAAGGGGATACGCACTCCATCATCGTCTCTCATCGCCTCTTCGTATGCCTGCAAGTCAGCTGCATCTTCGATGCGCTCGAGGACGGACTCTCTCACAACATCGGAAAAGGTCTTTCCCGAAAAATCGGCAAAACTCTGAATCCACTCGCGCTCTTCCTTGGCGAAACGAATGGTGGTCGATTCCATAGCCATGTAGTTTCCTTTCAACTGCATTACGTTGCAATACGATTATAGCTCGACCTCCCGACAAGTCAATAAACGCATTTTCGGTAGCGGCGAGGGGCACTAATTACTTTTTCGGGTTTGTCGGCCAAAGCGCTGGCGAACGCCTCCTAAATGGAATTCCCACTGCATCGAAGCAATGAGATTTCGATTTCCTGATTGAGTCTTTTGACACCTTTTCGAGCATCACTCAAGTTTTTTTCGTAGTAAGTGTAACCACGTCTCAGAGCTTCACCCAAACCAACTTACGCCTTGCGGTAGTATTCCAATGACTTCGCAAAATCCAGACCGACACCACTTGCTCTTTCGTAGCAACCCGCCAGACGGTAAGCACAGCTTCCCCAAACATAAGACTCTTCGGTTTGAGACTGTTGATAGGCGGAGAGGTAAAGATCGAAGGCCTTGTTATGATCTTTTGTACAACCAAGCCCTTCAGCATAACAATCACCTAACTTATACATGGCTTCGGTGTTGCCAAGTAGTGCCGCTTTCTCAAAGTACTCAAACGCACGCCTTTCACGAGGAAATGCTTTGCATTGATGCGCAGGGATCTTACCCAGACAACTACAGTCGCACCTACCATAGAAGTCATTAAAAAAAGCACTCCCAGTTATAGCTCTCACAACGGTCGTATGCATAGATATATCCTAGGTTTACCAGTGCCTGTATATTACCCAACTGCATGCTATGCAGATAAAAGATTTCGGCCGCCCTAAAGCAATCTATGCGATTGTTGCGCTCTTCACCGGTACCCTGATAACTAAATCCTTCGTTATAGTATTCGCCGCCGAACTGCAGAGCCTTGATTCCACCCACATCCTCTACGGAATCTGCGCCGTAAATTACATCATCGGGAGCGTAGCATACCAGATAGTTTCGATCATTAGTGCCTGTGGTGAAGTTATCCCAAATCGGCTTCGTTGTCCAGATAAGGGGTACGTCCAGTGCGCCATACACATACTCAGCATTAAACTCCAAGATAGGAACTTTTTGGTACACTTCATGCCTCTCATCAATATCATCAATATATAGAGACATCGCCTATATGCCCTCCTGCCCTGACCTAGTCATCCAAAAACACCTTCATACTTACTTTGTTCCAACTGCCGAGGAGAATAGTTCCTGTCACCTCTCCATACAGCAGTTTTCCTCACAAATCTTGTTCCCAAGCTGTGGGGTTCGGGCAGATATCGGGGTGCAAACGCTTGACGATCGCACGGTACAGCCTCGATAGTTTCTCTCCGTCATCCTTGCTTAAGAATTCTCTGCTTTCGTGGTAATCCAACAATTCTTTATAACGAGTGTATGCTTCACGCAACTGCTCTTCCTATACAAGGAGCTCATGAGAAAGTTTTTCTTCGATGTGTATCATGTTTGGCTCTTGCCCTGAGTTAACTGCTGCGAGCAGCAAGGTCCACCTTATCTTCTCCCGGCGAGCGGCAATCTCGCTCATAAGCAATTCGTTTTCATAGCAGCCGATTTTCAGAGCGTATTCAGCTTCTATCTGTGGGTTTATCTGCAAACGTATATGGTCGAATTCCAAAATAGCTTTTGCAATGGACTTTTTAAGTATCCCCACTTTTTCGCATAAAACTTCGATTGTCGGATCACGCTTCAGCGTTTGGTTGACACCCATGAGACACATGCCTCCAGCGCAAGTGGGAGCCGTATGGTTGTGTGCGGTTTCGGCTCCATTCAGATTACCTTTATAACCTACATAAGTGCATATTACCACTGTCAACACATTTAACTGCACCGAATTATGTACAGTTAAACCGCCGCTTTCCCAACATCTTTATGTGCTTCCGACTTTCCTAAATCCATGAACTCTTCTACCGCTTTTGAAGGTTTCATGGTATTTGTAAAACATCCTGTGGACACCAAGGGTGATGGTCTTCGTTTCGAGGAAATTCTCTCTCCAAAGTTTAAATCGCCACCCAGAAGCAGTTACCCCAG
>DBCW01000049.1 GCA_002293265.1 Eggerthellales bacterium UBA948 | reverse complement strand
CCAAGCCAGACTCGTGGCTTGTTTGGGCATTACTTTAACTTGTCGTGGGTTTGTCCTTTGGGCTTGGTTGCTTCGCCCAAGCCAAGTTGCTGTGTTTTTGTTTGAATCCTTAAAAGTTCATGTAAAATAGGGGTGACGTGTTGGAAACTTCATAATTGCAAATATTTACACCAAGGAGGATTATATGGAACATGCGCGAAGTATTTTGCCGGAAACTACTTATAGTCTTTTTGACTCCACGATAGCTCGTGTTGCTCCGGGTACTCCACTTCGCGAGGCCATAGATATGATCATCTCCGCACAAAATGGTGCACTTATCTGTATTGGTGATGTGAAAAATGTTTTAGCCATTGGTAATGGTGGGTTTCGCATCGACATCCCGTTTACGCCGCAAAGACTGTTTGAGCTTTCTAAGATGGATGGAGCGATTCTTTTATCCGAGGATTGCGAGCAGATCATCTGTGCTAATTTTCATCTTAACCCGGATCCTGCATTGATAACTCATGAGACCGGCATGCGTCATAGGTCTGCTGCACGTACCAGTGCACAAACCGATGCCGTGGTTATTGCGATTTCTAAGCGTCGTAATCAAACGACTATCTACAGCAACAGCCGAAGTCTTACGCTGGAGACAGACTCCATATTGCTTTCCAAAAGCAACCAAGGTTTATTGGCATTGCAGAGTGCCAAGAACAATCTAGAAAAGGCTACGATCCGTCAAAGTGTTATCGAGTTGGACGATCTTGTTACCGCCAGTGATGTTGCCGGACTTTTAACGCGGTATAGCAATGTGATCAGGATTGCAGCTTATACAGACAGAACAATCAAGTTCCTTGGACATAACAGTGGTCTTTTGCGCAACCAGCTTGATGAGCTGATGAACGGTGTCACCGAATCTTTCTTGCTCACTATTCGCGATTACGCCCATTCTTCTTCGGCAAAAGAAGCAAAAAAGATTGCGCGAGAATTAATAAAGATTCCACAAGATGAATCAGATACCAATACGATATTACTAACATTGGGCATTACAGATAAAATGGCGGACGAGGACCACTTGCACCCACGCGGGTTTAGGGTGGTATCGAGAATTTCGATGTTGGATGAGGCAGCCACGAGTCGCATAATTGAGGAGTATGGCTCACTTTCGGCAATTGTAAATGATGCTAAGTCCGGTTTTGATCGTCTGGATAATGCCGGGGTGGGTAATGTGCAGGCGGTTGCAGAGAGCTTTAAACGAATCAAGAACACTCTCTAAAGACATCTTCCTTTGCAGTTATAATTGCTTTACAAAATTACCGGCTGAGGGAATGAAGGTATTATGTTTTGCACAAATTGCGGGAAAGAGATCCCCGACGTTTCCAAGTTCTGTCCATACTGTGGTTTCAAGCAAGAGGAGGTTGTGGCGGTTGCGCCAACGTCGGCACCATTAGCTGAGGGAGAAGGTGCTGCTGAGGAGACAAGACTTCCGGGGCCAACGATAGTAACACCTGCTGAAGAGATTGTTGAAGAAGATTCTAAGACGATAGAGCCCGGTTCAAGTGACGAACCCAAAGATACACAAGATACAAAAGAAGTTGTCGAAGAGACTGCCAAAGAGGGCAACAATATTGCAGAGCTTGAGCCTGGCAACGAGCTACAAGACTTACAAGACATGCAAAATGCGCAAGATGATGCCGACAGTTCGCAAGAGCAACCGCAAGAGCAGGCAGACATATCATCCCAAAAACAAGATGCTTTGGCAGATGCTGTCATAAACGAGCAACCACAAGAGCAGTCTTTCAATCAGCAAAGCTTCGCACAGCAACCAATGGGGCAACAGTCTGACACCACCGGGCAACTCAACACCAGACAACCTTATGATCAGCAAGCATACAATCAGCAACAATATCCGGGGCAACCTTACGATCAACAACAACTTGCCGGACAGCCGTATCCCGGTCAGCAGCCTTACGGTCAGCCGCCTTATGCTCAGCAGCAACCGTACCAGGGGCAACAATATGGCGCCACTGCAATACCGCAGCAAGCTTTCGGCTATGGGCAACAAGCTCCGGTCAAAAAGCGCTCCAAACTGCCGTTTATCATAATAGGAGCAGTGGTAGTGCTTGCGCTTATCGGCGCTGCGATTGCAATCGCTTTGAACTTCTTTGCTCCGAAATCTATGTTCGATACAGTGTCTCAAAGCACTGAAAACCTTGTCTATAACAACGGCAGTGCTGACATGGAAATTGAAGTTAATGCTGCCGGTCAAAGCGTGGACATGAGTCTTAAATGGGATCTTGGATCAGACTTAAAATCCTCTACAATCTGGGTTGATTATGCAGCATCCGGAAGTCAGGCCGGAATAATAATTAAAGACGACAAGGCAAGTCTTTATGCCGCTAATCCTATGGCATCAAATTCAAGTTACATGATTATCAGCGAGCAGTCAGGCATTGTAGAGCTTGCCAACCAAGCGCTCAAAGAGGAGTACAACGTAGATGTTGATATAAACGGCATTGTTAAAAATGGCAAATTTGACAAGGCATACGCTGAGGATCTGGGCAATAAACTCAATGAGGCACTCGCCGAAGAAACTTTAGGGTCATACAGTGGCGTAGCCACAGAAGCAGATAAGATTACGGAGATCCTGGTAGACTTTATGTCCAAGGAATTGACCAAAAAAGATGTCCAAGACAAGTTTATGTCCGAAGTGGTTACCCAAAATAGTGGGTCTACCACTACCTATGAAACCAGCATCGATATAGTCGATTTGTTTCGTGTGCTTGGAGAATATGCCAAGCAGCGTGGCGCAACAGAGGGCTACAGTGAAGCAGCAGGAAACATTGAAGACATATGCGCTCAAGTTGAGGGGTTGGGCATAGGTGGAGATGTGGAGCTTAAAATAACTACGCAAGGAGATTTACTATCCGAAATGGATGTCTCGCTTGCGGTAGCCGGACAAAGATTCGCCTTTAATTTAAGTGTTTTGGGAACAGAGTCCAGTGGATTTTCATTGGATAATAATACAGAGTTGGAAAACATTTTAAACAGTGAGTCTCTTGGAGGATCTCTCGGTGGATCGCTTCCGTTCACCTTTTAGTGTCTCACCGAGTACAGATGATCTTCTCTGCTTGAAAAGCTAATGTTTGTGAAAAGAAGGAGAAGTGACTTTTTGCAACCAACATTAATACTTGAATCGGTCACAAAAAACCGGGGCGAAGATTTATTCGCCCCGGTTAACTGTGTGCTTAGACCGGGTGATGGTCTGGGAGTTTTTGGTCATAACGGCAGCGGTAAAACTACACTTCTCGACATAATTGCCGGGATCGAAAAGCCAACACAAGGCACTGCGCAGGCAAACGGTCGCATAGGCTATGTCATGCAACACCTGGGTTTTCAAGAATCGCTCAGCTTTAAGGATAATCTCTTGCTTGAAGCCCACTTGAGTGGGCTTCGCGGAACTGACGCCAAAACTCAGGCTCAACTTGTGGCAGCTCGCCTTGAAATATTGCCATACTGGACAAAGCGTTATTCAAAAGGGTCTTCCGGCATGAAGGCTCGTCTAGCTGTTGCAGCTTCATTATTTGCTTTGCCACAAATACTGCTTTTGGATGAAGCTTTTAACTTTTTAGACGAACACTCGCGCGAACAGACAAGACATGTGCTTAAGGCAGAGAAAGATCGCGGTGCCACGCTTGTCATGGTCTCACACGATCGCAAAGACTTCGAAGGTCTTTGCGAGAACGTATTGTTGTTACCAAGCGCACAAATTACTCCACTTTCTCACCTTGAATCTGCTCACGTTGGCGCCGGGCGCCAAGCTTCCCAAGCATCACCAAGAGGTTAAGCTCAAAGTGAGTGAACTATCAAAGATACTTACTCTTTATGTAGCGAGTCTAAAAGTCACCCTCCGCTCAATTGCTCTTTTGTTGTTGGCTTTATTGGTGTCTATAGTTTTGGTGCTCGTCAGTTTGCCGCAAGAACTATTCTCAAGTAACGACATCCCTAAGATCTCGTTAGCCATTGTCTATGGTGAGGATAATGAGGACGACGCTTTCGTTCGCGATATGAACATGGGGCTCAGCGGTATTAACGTTGTTGAAGAGATCAGGCTGCTAAATGCACAAGAGGCCGACACTCAACTTGCGAATGGTGAAGTGGACGCGATCATAGCTTTTCCGGAAAACATCATTAACGTGCTAGTTACCGGTGGTCACGCAACCGTAGCGGTTAAGGCTGATGACCCCATAATAGGTGCTGCTGTATATGCGGTCACAGACAAAGTGGTAGAAACATTAGATGAGCTGCAAAATTATGCGCTCATTTTTGATAAAGCCGCGCGCGAGCAAATTACCGATAGTAGCGCTCGCGCAGAGGCGATAAATAGCTTTAACATTAATTTGATTGGACAAGCTTTTGCGCGGATGAACAATGTGGAGGTGCCAAACACAGTGTCACCGTTTTTCAGTCAAGCGCTAACTCTGCTGCTGTTTTTCATGGTTTCCATAGGTTCATTTTTCGTGGCTGTTCATGCTGCCAGGCAATATGCAACAAACTACATTAAGCACCTTTATTGCCGCGGTATTGGTTTCTTGCATCTGCTTGCATCGCAGCTCTTACTATCTGCAAGTATTGCTTTGATATTTGGAATTGTACTGGGGATAGTATTCAGCTTTCTCACTGTCAGCGTTTCGATTCCTGCCCTGGTTATTTCTGCCATATTGTTGTCGTTTGTGCTTACGGCCATGTACTTAATGTTTTGCGGCTTTCGCCAACAGCCCAAAGTGGCAACTACTCGCACATTGCTTGGATGTTTAGCCTTAATGTTTATCATGCTCTTTGCCGGTGGAGGTTTTTATCCCACAGGTCTAATGGAGTTAGATTTGCGCTTGCTTAATCCTGCGTGGCTTTCCAATCAACTTGCGCTTTGGAGTTTGGGAGATGTTGTAAATGTGCTTCAATTGACCATCTTTATAATACCTTTTTTGCTGGCTTGCACTGTTTGCTATCTTGAGTGGAGGCGGGCGGTGTGATTATGCAGTTTTGGCTCAAGCTCAAGTCGCAGAGATATCTGCTCCCACTTTTGTTGGTGGTGGTAGTTATGCAACTGGCTATGGCGCACGTGAGCTCATATGTGCTTGCAGACCGTCAGCCGCCGCTGAGTTTGGCAGTGCAGCAACTGGCGTTTGACGATACATCAAACGAATTGGTGTTAGACCTTGGTGCCACAAACTCATTTCAGGTAATTAATGTCGAAGCAAATCTGAGCAAAGATCGGGTGTTTGGCAGTGAAGATGTACAAGGACTGCTGGTTATTCCTGCCGACTTTGGCGAGAACATCAATAACGGGCAAAGGACATCGGTGATCTTTTATCCGGCACCCGGGGTAACTAATATCGATTTCGCTGCCGAGCAAATTGCCGGTGTGGTAACACAGCTCAAAGCACGACATTCTTTAAGCGAGGCTTTAGCGTCTATCGGTGCTGATGATAATGCATACGAAAGCGCGCAGACCATAGATCTGCTTGATGTTGTCTACGATGGCCCACTTTTACAAAACACACCTACCGGCGCTGCTTTGATATACAGCGTTGCAGCTTTGCTGATATTGCTGGCGTTTTTGCATAGCGCGCTTACCGTTCCTACTAGAGAAGACAAGCGTTTGTTAATGCATGGGCGCAGCTCATTCATAAGGCAGCTCGCTTTGTCTCAGCTGGTGGTTTGGCTAATCTGGATATTAATTATCACGTTGTTCTTTAGCTTGGTAACAGCCTTTACCGGGATTGCTTTGGATACTATGACCTTAATAGGATTTGTGGCAATCATGTTTTATTGTTCAAGTTTGGCGGCTGTACTAGCTCAGTTTCTTGGGCGACATGCTGCATCTTGGGTGTTCTTGCCGATATTTCTACTCAGCATGACTCTTGGTGGCGGACTTTGGAACAATCTTGTGGTATCGCAGCTTCTTTCTCCACTGATTCCGGTCGCTGCTATTTCTGCAACGGACGGTTCATCACTTATGGGCATAATCATGCTATTTGCCGCAAGCATAACACTGCTTGCAGCAATGTTTATTACTCCGAGGTTCTTGGTAAATAAGCGAAAAACCAGTCAATAGTGTTATAATTCCTCACAATAAAAGGCCTATTAATTAAGAGACAGGACACATGGACGGCACTTTGAACATTTCATTTCCAAATGCAGGCTCTAACGACCGCTTAGTTGATCCTGTTCACTCGCCGTCTGTACTGACTGCTCCCGAGTTCATGCTCAAAAAGGAGCACATCGATATCTTAACTTCTCCGCTTGTGGCTATTCGTGGTCAGATATCTAAAAACCCAAAGACTGCCGCCGTGATTTTGGCCGGCGGTTCCGGTGATCGCTTTGGAAGAGCAGGCGGAAAACAACTACTTGAGCTGTGTGGCAAGCCGATACTAACTTGGAGCGCAGAAGCATTTGATGCCGTTGCCGATGTAGGTCTGATCGTAGTTGTTGCTCCGGGAGACAGAATTGACGAGTATTGTCGAGAAGCCATTGATGGTTTTCCGTTTGTGACTCCTGTGGTAATGGTTCCCGCGGGCGAGATACGCCAAGAGTCTTCATTTGCCGGAATCGGTAAGGTGGGGGATGAATACGAGTTCATTGCTATTCACGATGCTGTCAGACCGCTGGTGACATCTTATTTGATAGACCACACTATATCGGCACTTCGCGGAAACATTGATGCTGACGGTGCGGTGGTGGGTTATCCATCCATCGACACTTTAAAGATCGTTGGCGAAAACGGTATTATCGGAACTCCGGATCGTTCGGCGTTTTGGGTGGCACAAACTCCTCAAGTGTTTAGAGCAAATGTGCTTCGTGAAGCTTACGCCACAGCTTTAGCAGAAGGTTTTGTGGGCACCGATGACTCGTCGCTCGTTGAGCGCATAAATGGTAGAGTCATCCTGGTAAAAGGTCCGCGCGACAATATTAAGATTACAGTTCCTGAAGATCGCTCATCTGTTGAGGCCGGGTTAGCTTTACGACTGCGTGAACGGCTGTGATACGCAAATGAACTACAACTCTCAGCGAATCGGCATTGGTTATGATGTCCATGCTTTTGCTTCCCCCGAAGACGATCGTCCACTTATCATAGGCGGTGTAAACATTGATTATGAGCGTGGTCTGATGGGGCATTCGGATGCTGATGTCTTAGCCCATGCGATCTCCGATGCCTTACTGGGTGCCGCCAGACTTGGAGACATTGGCGAGCATTTTCCGGACAGTGATCCAAAATACGCCAAAGCCAACTCCCTTGAGCTACTTGCTCACTGTGGGGTCTTGGTGCGCAAATCCGGATGGCAAATTGTAGATGTGGACAGTGTGATCGTGGCACAGTCTCCAAAGATGTCGCCACATCGAGAACTGATGCGCAAAAACCTGGCTGCGGCATTAGAGATAGATACTGATCAAGTTGGCGTTAAAGCTACCACCACAGAACGACTAGGGTTTACCGGGCGTGGCGAAGGCATTGCTGCTGAATCTGTAGTAATTTTGACTAAAAACACCTGCGGAGGTCAAATTGTTTAAGAAGCTACGCGAGGATATAAAAGCGGTCAAAGGTCTCGATCCGGCTGCGACATCGTCTGTTGCAATCTTTTTGTGCTACCCGGGAATCCAAGCTACAGCTGCTCATCGTTTTGAGAATTGGCTTTGGCGACACGGTAGGCGAGGCATCGCACGCTTTTTGAGTCAAGTTACCAGGTTTTTCACCGGTATCGAGATACATCCCGGCGCAACGCTCGGTCGCAGGGTCTTTATCGATCATGGCATGGGTGTAATCATTGGCGAGACGGCAATTGTCGCTGATGACGTAACCATATTTCAGGGCGTGACACTTGGTGGTACCGGAAAAGAACACGGCAAGCGCCATCCAAATGTCGAAGCAGGTGCAATTATCGGTGTGGGCGCTTCGGTCCTCGGAAACATCACCATAGGAGCTCGCTCTAAGGTTGGTGGCGGAGCGGTAGTTGTAGATAACGTGCCGGAAGACTGTACTGTAGTGGGTATTCCCGGTCGTGTTGTTTGGCAAAACGGCATGCGTATCTGTCCGGCAGATCCTCACCGACGCGATCTGATGCCTGACCCATTAGAGAGCCAGATTACAGAGTTGATGGCGCGAGTTGCAGAGCTTGAAGAACGCTCGGCTGCGCTGGAAGAGCGATCCAAGCAGGCAATGGGCGCAGATATCGAAGAGCAGGTTAGGCCATTTTTAGGAGCGATTCCTTGGAGAGCAGAACCGGTTGTCAGACCGGGGCAGCGTCCGATCGTGGAAGCAAAAAATACCATAGACAGCAAAGAGGAAGAGACTGCGAAAACCGAGCCTGCACACGAAAAAGACACGGAAGAAGAACATGAAAGTATATAACACACTAACACGCAGCAAAGAAGAATTTGTTCCGCGCGAGGCGGGTAAGGTTAGTTTTTATATGTGTGGTCCTACCGTCTACAACCACATACACATCGGGAATGCTCGCACATTCTTGAGTTTTGACGTAATCAGACGTTACCTTGAATACTCCGGTTTTGATGTGACATTCGTACAAAACCTCACAGATGTGGATGACAAGATTATCAACCGCGCCAAAGAAGAGGGCAGTACACCAGCGGAGGTGGCCGAGTATTACTCTCAGGCATTTATTGATGTTATGGACGAGATCGGTGTAAAAGAGCCAACTATTCGCCCGCGGGCAACCCAAGAGATTTCCTCAATGATCGAGATAATCCAAACGCTTATCGACAGTGGTCATGCATATGCAATAGACGGAGATGTGTACTTTGCCGTGCGTTCATTTCCTGAGTATGGGCGTTTAAGCGGTCGCGATATCGACCAGCTGCTCAGCGGCGCACGCGTAGAGGTGGATTCGCGCAAACGTGATGCCTTGGACTTTGCCTTATGGAAGGCTGCCAAGCCGGGTGAACCGGCGTGGGAGGCACCTTGGGGCAGCGGCAGACCCGGTTGGCATATCGAATGTTCGGCTATGAGTGAGCGCTACCTAGGCACGCCGTTTGATATTCATGGCGGTGGCGACGACCTCGTATTTCCTCACCATGAAAATGAGGTTGCTCAATCTGAGGCCTGCACAGGTAAGCCGTTTGTAAAGTATTGGCTGCACGGCGGTATGCTTACGATAGACCAAGAAAAAATGTCTAAGTCTGAAGGCAATTTCTTGCTACTTAAAGATGTCTTGGAGCACGTACGCCCGCAAGCTTTGCGGCTCTTGATGCTGCAAACGCATTATCGTTCGCAGTTTGACTATTCGGTGGAACGCTTGCAAGAAGCCACGGCATCTTTGGAGCGCATAGAAAGCGCACTGCGCAATTTGTCGTGGGCAATTGAGAGCTATGCTCCGGTGGCTGTAGCGCCTAATGAGTTGGGCGATAAGTCGGTTTCATGGACAGGAGACTTGCTCAAACATATCGAAGCCACACGCGAGCAGTTTGTGCATCATATGGATGATGACTTTAATGCTGCCGGCGCTGTGTCAGCCATATTCGAGCTTGTAACTGCAGGAAACTCCAGCGTCAAAGACGGCATTTATGGCGAGTCGCATCGCCTTGCCGTAATCGAGGCGCATGACACAATTGTGGAGTTACTTGCAGTGCTCGGAGTAGATCTTTTAGCCAAGGCCGATAACAACGAAGAAGAGATCCCGGAAGGCGTAGTAGCTTTAGCCGGTAAACTGGTTGGTTTTAGCGGAGACATTCCGGCAGCGGCAGTTGATCTGTTGCTTGAGGCACGAAACAATGCCCGAGCCAATAAAGACTGGGCTTTGGCTGACGCGATCCGTGATGGCTTGTCTGAGCTTGGACTAATGATCGAAGATACGCCATCAGGTACTCGTATTGTGAGGAAGTAATGGCAAGTAGCAGCAGGAGTTCATCGCGAAGAGGCACATCCGGGCGCTCCAATAACACACAAGGCGGCAGGCGAGGAACAAACAGCAAAAATGCAGAGAAAGCGGTGCAGTCTCAACGATCTTCACGCACACCTTTCAAACAGAGCTCTCCTAAACCCGGCGACACTTTTAAACGACCCGCAAACAGCAAAACCGTCAAGGCATCTTACTCAGCACCCAAAACGGACAGCTTTGCGCCCCAAGAAGATCAACACTGGCGAGACGTTAGCGATAGCTTTGCCGTAACTTCGTTTGACTATAAGTACGCGACTCTTTTTGATCTGATAAAGGCAACTGCAGGTAAGAAAGATGCGCTGATCGTAGCGCTGGATCACATTACAGATGCCGGTAATATGGGGGCAATCTTGAGAAGTGCCGAGGTGGTTGGTGCTTCAGGCGTGCTAATTCCCAACAAACGATCCGCCCCTGTAAACGAAGCCGTCTATCGAACATCGGCAGGCGCGGTACAGCACTTAAAGGTAGCACGTGAGGCTAACTTGGTAACCTCGATTAGACGACTGCAAGAAGAGGGCTTTTGGGTAGCTGCTGCCACAGAGCATGCAGCTCAAGATATCTGGCAAGCGCCACTGGAAGGTCGATTAGTGATCGTTATGGGTGCCGAAGACACAGGTGTATCTCGCCTGGTAAGAGAAGTATGTGATTTTGAGTTTAAGTTACCGCAACGCGGCGTAACACAGTCTCTAAACGTAGCCCAAGCTTTCACAGCAATAGCCTACGAATGGCTAAGAAAGGTCAACCTTCAAGGAAGCAATGATTAACGGCACTTCCTTAGGCAACCGCTTTATGAGATTCAAGAATGGTCTTAAGCGAGTTGCCGCTACCACAATGTGACTGCACTAAACCGATGCCTTTGGCAGCCGCAGTCTTTTTTGCCACCTTTATCATTTCGTGCGAAACGGGATTAGTGAACAACACTATCAGGTCTGGATCGCCAATTAGGCTGTCAAGATTTTTCTTACACTTGGTAAATACTTTGGACTTGCAATGGTATTTCTTGCAGATATCTTTGTACTGGCACTCCATTCTCTCATGGCCACCAACAATAACAATACTCATAAACTTCAGTCTCCCTGTCAAAAGTAAGTCTCATCTAACTTTAGACATCTTAACACGAGGTTTGAAAGAAGTAAAGCAAAAAAATAAAGCATGACAACAGATAATCAACTCTTATCGGTGCATACTTGTATATGAATATGCAAAATATTAGAATACTCATGGGTATGGGTGGAGAATCAAGTGAATAAACAGTTCGTACCCTCAAAATTATCTGCATTTCATATAGCACGGTGTGTTTGCGAAAGGCGTTGGGTGGTATGACTTTCATCAAAAGAGCTGCTAGCGTGTTGCTTTCAACGGTCTTGCTGTTGGCAACATGTTTTGGCTGTACCACACCTCAAGCTGAGGCAAATACGAAAACAACAACCTTTACATCATTTCGCGATATTCCAGGAGTTACAGAAGAAGAGATCAAAGCGGTAGAAGCGCTGCAGGCAGAAGGTGAGCCAATTGTATACGGCGCACTATCCAGCAAAGAAGCTTTTGAAGAAGACGGCGAAGTGCGTGGTTATGCAGCGATGTATTGCCAATTAATGACTGAGTTGTTTGGCATTAATTTTGAACTTAAGCTATATGAATGGGACGAGATTCTCGAAGGCTTGGACTCCGGAGAAATTGCTTTTACCGGTGAGATTACCGCTACAGAAGAAAGGCGTGCAAGCGGCTTTTATATGACCGATAAAATTGCTGATCGCACAATAAAATACACAAAACGTGCTGACAGCCTATCTTTAGCGGAGATCATAGAGCAACGTGTGCCTAAATATGCATTTTTGAGCAATGCCAACACAGCTCAAGTTGTAGATGACCACACCGCATACACTGTAGAGAAGGTATTTGTTGACGATATCGAGACAGCTATACAGCTGTTGGAAGCCGGCGAAATAGACGCATTCTTTGACGAGGGCAGCTCGGAAGCCATCTTTAACGTGAACAGCAGTATGGTCGTACAAGATCTGTATCCGGTGATAAATAATCCCGTCTCCATGGCTACCAAGTCTAAGAAGTACGAACCGATCATCTCCGTAGTTCAAAAAGCTCTGCAAGATAGAGGGTTTCAGGAAAATATAACCGAACTATACCGATTAGGCGAAAGAGAGCTGGAAAAGCACAAGTTGTATGTGCAACTGACAGACGAAGAAAAAGCTTACATAAAAGCTAACCCGGTTATCCCGATTGCAACAGAGCATTACAACTACCCGATATGTTTTTACGACAGTCACGAAGAGCAGTGGGGTGGCATCTTTTTTGATGTGCTTACAGAAGTAGAAGAGCTTACCGGTATGACCTTTGAGCTGGTAAATGATGAGACAGTTGCCTGGGCAGATCTGCTTAAAATGCTGGAGGCAGGAGATGCCTATCTGGTATCAGAATTATTGCCTTCTGACGAGAGGCGAGGTCGCTTTCTGTGGCCGGATACTGCACTCCTAACAGACTATTACACCTTGATTTCCAAATCCGAGACACCCGATATAGGCATATCGGAAGTGCAGAATATGCGAGTAGGTATTGCGACTGATACAGCGTATGATGAATTATTTACCACCTGGTTTCCCGACCACCAAAATGTGATCGAGTATCCCAATCCGGATAGTGCGTTTGAAGGGCTGGCGCGCGGCGAAGTAGATCTGGTCATGTCTAGCCAGCGCCAACTAATAATGCTCACAAACTTCCTTGAGTTTACCGGCTACAAAGCCAACATCACTTTTGAACAGAGCTCAGAGTCTATTATCGGATTTAATAAAGAGCATGCAGCGTTGGTCTCAATCTTTAACAAGGCGTTTAAGGTGATAAATGTCGATCATATCTCAGAGCAATGGACACAAAGAACGTATAATTACGAGTCAAAACTGGCGCAAGTTCAGCGACCGTGGCTAATAGGAACTGCTGTTTTGCTGCTTTGTGGCGTAGTTACCCTAATTACCCTCTGGCAAAGAAAGCGTAGAGCCGGTGCCCGTTTAGAAGAGCTTGTGGCAAGCAGAACCCGTGACCTTGAGGCTGCAAACAATGCCAAGAGCAGCTTCCTTGCCCACATNNTGAGCCACGAGATACGCACGCCTATGAACGCCGTAATCGGTCTAAGTGAACTCATGCTTGATGAAGGCGTCCTAAGTAAGGAAGCGCAGTCCAACATCCTCAAGATCCAAGGTGCCGGGTCAACTATTCTCAGTATTGTGAACGACATCCTCGACATATCTAAGATCGAATCCGGTAAGTTTGAGCTATATCCGACAAAATACGATACGCCAAGTTTGATCAACGATGTGGTTACGCAAAACATTATTCGTATCGGTGAAAAGCCTATTACTTTCAAGCTCTATGTAGATGAGAATCTGCCAAGTATCTTGCACGGTGACGACCTGCGCGTTAAGCAGGTATTTAATAATGTGTTGTCCAATGCTTTCAAATACACCAATGAGGGAATTGTTGAGTGGCGCATTTTATTTGAGCGAGACGGAGATAAAATCTGGTTGGAGTCGAGCATAACAGATACCGGAATTGGCATGAAGCCGGAAAGCGTAGAGCAGCTGTTTTCTGAGTACAACCAGGTGGACACTCAATCAAATCGCAGTGTCGAGGGTACAGGGCTTGGTCTTGCGATCGCAAAAAGCATGATAGAAATGATGGATGGTTCGATCAGGGTTGAAAGTGAGTATGGTAAAGGCTCCACGTTTACGGTACGCCTTTGTCAGGAAAGTGTGTCTTGCGATCCTATCGGCAGCAGCGTTGCAAGCAATCTGATGAGCTTAAATCTGGATGTAAGTAAATATAGCGGCGGCAAAAAGCTGGTACGAACCGATTTGTCTTATGCTCGGGTTTTACTTGTGGACGACATAGTCACCAATCTTGATGTTGCAAAAGGCATGCTTAAGCCATATGGTCTAAAGATCGATTGTGTAACCAGCGGAGTTCAAGCAATCGAGCTGATTCGCTCGGGCGAGCCAAAATACAGTGCAATATTTATGGATCACATGATGCCGGAGATGGATGGGATTGAGGCAACGCGTATTATTCGCGAAGAGATAGACTCTGATTACGCTAAGGATGTTCCGATAATTGCTTTGACGGCAAATGCCATTGTCGGCAACGAAGAAATGTTTTTGCGCCACGGCTTTCAGGCTTTTATATCAAAGCCGATTGATATGGCAAAGCTTGATGCAGTGTTAAGGCAGTGGGTGCGCGAAAAAGTCACCGAGAAAGAAGGCATCGACAAAAAAACTGACAAGCAAATAGAGACAAGAAAGAATGGAGCCTTGCAGATAGAAGGTATCGATGTAGCTAAGGCGCTAAAGCGATTTGGTGGAAATGAAAACACATTGGTTGATGTCTTGCGCTCTTATCTCACAAATACACGCCCATTGGTCAAGAAGTTAGAAAAGTGCTTGCAGACCAAAGACCTTAAAAACTACGCCATAATTACTCATGGGATTAAAGGTTCCAGCTACAGCATTCATGCGCAAAAAGTTGGAGAGTCTGCTGAGTTATTAGAAAAGGCAGCAAAAGCAAATGATTCGGATAAAGTATTTGCAAAGCATCCGGCTTTTGAGGAGCAATTAACAAGCTTGCTTGCGGGCATCGAAAATGCTCTTAAAATGATAGATGAAGCCAGCAGTAAACCTGTAGCTGCAAGTCCGGATCAGTTTTTGCTTAATGAATTGCGTAGCGCCTGCAAGGAGTTTAACGTAAACAAAGTAGCCGCAACAATGCGTGAATTAGAGTCTTTTGAATATGTGAAAGGCAAGCCCCTTATGGCATGGCTCCGTGCCAGAGTAGATGATATGGCATACGACGAGCTGGCAAATGGCAAGTGGTCGCTTTAGTGTCAACCAAGCAGTTGTTCAGCGCCTCTCTATCAGCGCCTTTCTAAGTCCCAAGTATCTTATAGAGCAGCTTATATAGAGTCTCGGCCTCTTCCATAGACAGTGGCAGACAAGACCCCACTTTTACCGGAATTGTCACTGCAGCATCTTTAAGTTGTTCGCCCGGTTCTGTGATTGAGACGTTTACTACGCGCTCATCTGTTTTATCGCGCTCGCGCTTGACATATCCTTTGCGCTCAAGGCGTTTTAACATTGGCGTTAGTGTGCCGGAATCCAAATGCAAACACTTACCCAGTTCCCCCACGCCAATGCATTTCTTTTCCCACAATACCATCAATGAAATATATTGTGTGTACGTTAGCCCGATCTCGTCAAGGTAAGGTGTGTATTTATTTACAACCTCTTTTGATGCAGCGTATAGCGGAAAACACAACTGGTTTTCTAGCTTTAGGGCATCATATGACATAAGACCCTCCTCCTAATCTGAATGTGTGATGATAGTTATTGTACCTTATTTAGCTAAACTTCGCGCAGAATGAATTTCAAATGCACTATTTGGCAAAATCACGCTATTTCGCACGAAAGTCAATTAAACCTATCATTGAAACTGTGATTTGCTTGTCTTTTGCACGAAATAGTACGCCTTTAATCAACAATCAAGTCTTTGGGGAGAAATTCGTATAGCGTGTGCGATAGTTGTATAGGGTCGATAGGTTTGGATAAGAAGCTGTTAAATCCGGCATCGATGAATTTTTTCTCCACACCGGCGATGGCATTAGCCGTAAAGGCAATGATCGGTACGTTGCTTTGTGCATCATTTAAGCTGCGAATGTGCTTGGTCGCTTCAATACCATCCATTTCCGGCATCATGTGATCCATCAAGATGATATCAAAATGGTGTTCGCCAACAAGTTTTATGGCTTCTTTTCCATTGCAGGCTGTTTTGACCTTCATGTTAAATGGCTCAAGCATGAACTCAGCGATCTCAAGATTGATTTCGACATCGTCAACCACAAGCACGTGAGCATTAGGTGCGCTAAACTGTACGGCTTGCTTTTGCGTAAATGGAAGATCTTCTTGTTTGCCCTTAGTCAAAGGTAAAAATACCGTAAGTGTTGAGCCTTGACCATACTCGGACTCAACTTCGATATGGCCATGCATCATCTCTACAAGAATTTTAGTAATTGCCAGCCCAAGTCCGGTTCCTGAGATTTGCTTGTTTTGCAATTTATCAAGTTGCTCAAAAGCAACAAATAACTTGTCAAAATCTTCTTTCTTGATTCCCACCCCGGTATCTTTTACATCAAAGCGTATTACATCGTCGTCAAGAGGTCTAACGCTAAATACAACCATTCCCGAAGGCGTATACTTGTAAGCATTGTTCAATATGTTCATAAGTATTTGCCTAATACGCTTTTCATCGCTAAATACAACATTTGGTATTTTTGGGTCAAACTCCACCTTAAAATGCAGATGTTTTTGCTCCATCATCACATCAAACATTGCCTTTAGATTGCCCAGTAGCGCATGCATGTCAAAATAATCATTTACCAACTCAAATTTATTAGCTTCAATCTTAGAAAAATCAAGTAAGTCATTTATTAAGGCAAGCATTACCTGCGATGAGACCTCGATTTTAGACAGGTAGCCTTGTTGCTTGTCGTCAAGATTTGTTTTGGAGAGCATTTCTGCCAGACCGATTATGGCGCTCATAGGAGTGCGAATCTCGTGGCTGACTGTAGCAAGGAAGTCCGATTTTGTTGCGTTAGCCTGCTCGGCTTCACGACGTGCCCGAGTGTTTTCGGTCATATCGTACATCTGCACCATCAAACCGCTCTTTTTGCCATTTGCATCTGTTAGCAATACTGCGTTGGCGCGATAGTCACGGATCTCGTGTTCGATGTATGAGAACGCTTGGAGGGTAGTCTCGTGAGTATGTGAGTCAGTGGTGGTGTTTTTGGGATCATCAACTTCACCGGATTTTAAAAGCTTCTCAGCATGATTTATAAAACTCAGTGGTAAAAAGTCTTCGGTGAGTTCTCTTAGACTTTTGCCTTTGATCAAACCAAAGCTTGGCGGTAAACCTTTGAAGAGGAAAAACAGATCAGCGCAAAAGTTGATTATTCCGTTCGCATCAAAAAAAATCACAATGTTGTTGCTGTGATGCAACATTAGACTCATATTGTGCTCAAGGCGCGAGCGCTCAGCTAATACAATGTCAGCAAGCAAACGTTTTGATTCTTCGTTCGCCTTATTGCGCTCAGCAAAAACTCGCTCTTTCTCAAGAGCTCTTGTAAGCTTTTTGACTTCTGTTTCAAGCGCTTTTATTTTTTCTTGTTCATCTAAAGACACGTCTTAACTATTCCTTGTCCTCCGGTTCTTTAAATATGATCTTGGTTGCCCAGTAGGCGCACATAATTATAAAACCACGGCTATAAAAGTACTATTGTGGGCACGATTAGTAAGGATCGAAGAGTCATCCTTGTTACCCACAGGGCATAACTCTCCTCCGCAGTAAGTAAATACGTATGGTACATCGCAATTGCTGAGCGCATCTTCAAGCAGCTCGACTTCTGCTTTTGCATTTACACCTAAGGAGAAGTAACGACCGACGCATGAATACGCTAAGACCAAGTTAGCACCGTTTTCCTTGACATCTTCAGCTAAATTGCTGATCGTAGCCTTGCTGCTTCCCAGTATTTCGTTGCTGTCAAAGATGCTTACCGTAAGCAAAGCTCCCTCAGGTATGTCTCCGCCACATGCTGCGTAACCTTCGGCTGTAACAGCAAACATGATTTTGATAACCGGGTCACTTCCATCGTTATAATCCACTAGGTAAGGATAAGTGTTGATGCCTACAAACTCGCCGTCTTCATTAGGTTTTATGCCAACGCTCTTTAAAAACTCTGAGACCGGTGCACCGTCTATTGTTCTCAACAAGCTGCCGGTGCTACCGGTTACAAGCCCGGTCTCCTCAAAGACTTTGCCGTAAGTAATAGTTGCCAAGAAAAAGCGTGGTCTAACGTCTCCGTAAAAAAGAACGCACGCCATTTGGTCGCTATAACCTTTACCCTTATAAATAACTTGTGAATTGTGATAATCCAAGGTGTCATCGACAGTAACGCCACCAAATATCGGAACTCCGCCGCTGATAGTATCCAAATTCTTGATGAAAAAATCGCCACTTGCAGTTTGAGACAGAGGCACATAAGACAAGATGAAACTCGGCTTTTGTTCGTATGGAGCTGTGGCTTTAAGATGTGCGGATTTGATCGGATCTGCGCTTTGACCATCGATAGGCGTGCTTAGGTAAATGCTGAACTCTATCGTATCGGAAGAGAGCACCATTATGCTAAGTTGGTCAAGATTATCGCTACCGCACAAAGATGTAGCTATGGTGGTTTGCCCTACGAGGTCAAAAGGCAAAGCCTCTTGTAGGGCAGCTACTACTCCTGTCTCTAAAAATGCCGGTAGAGCAGCAATAATACCAATGCGGTACTTTCCAAGCGCGTCTAAGTTCAGCTGCTCGATAATTTCTGTGACAGCTTTGTCAACGTCGTCGATCTCCGGCGTGAAAGCTGTTTGTACGTTTAGCACTTTGAACTCCCCATAATCATCCTAAAAGCGTGCGCGTAATTTGGTATTGCCTTCAATAGGTAAAGCCAGTAGAAACAAAACTACTTGCTTGAGCTGCAAGTATCTGGCGTTTCTAGTATTGTAACGTATTTTACTCGGTTTTGTGATATATACCTTGGCAAGAGCAAATTAAATACATGCTTTTTAGCGGCGCGAATGTCCACCGATGGTATCCGGTGGTGTCTATCATCATATAAGCAATATGACTTTAGCGGTATACTGGTAGCGAAAAACAAAATGTCGGCTTTGTTGGTAGATGAACCGCAAAGCCTCCGCATAGTTAATAACGAAAAGGAACATTCATATGAACAACGGTATGCGATATGCAATAGTGATACTTGACGGAGCTTCCGGTGATCCGCTTGAAGTTTACAACGGCTTAACCACGCTTGAGGCGGCGCAGACTCCATACCTTGATGCCTTAGCTAAGTCCGGCGCTGTGGGGCTGGCACTGAATGTGCCAGAAGGCATGGAACCATCATCCAATGTAGCCTGTACGTCTATTATGGGTTATAACCCTGTTGAATACCCAATCGGACGCGGAGCATTGGAGCTTGCAGCCTTGGGAGTAGATTTGCGTGATGGTCAAGTCGCCATGCGCGTGAATCTTACCAATGTTACAGATGATGGCATCATGAACAGCTACTCTNNATGCTCACGCGTTGGCTGATGAGCTTATTGCTGCCTTGGATGATGGCACGTTTAAGTTGTATAAGGGTACGGGATTTCGTTTATATCTGGTGGCTACAGGTCACCCGGAGCTGATGGAGACAACTTTTGAAGCCGCGCACAACTTTGCTGACATGCCGGTGTCTGAGCATCGCCCCAAAGGGTTGGCAGCACAGATGATTATCGATTACGAGGCTCGTGCAAAAAAAGTGCTTAGCGTATCGCCGGTTAATGCGCGCCGTATCCAGCAAGGGCAAATGCCTGCGACCGACATATTTGCTTTCTGGCCTGGTATGCGCCCGGATGGCATGACCGATTTTTCAGCGATGTATGGCAAGCAAGCTGCGGTAAACTCCGGTGTAGACCTACTAAACGGCATCGCCCAGCTTGCGGGCATTAAGCGCTACAGCTTTGAAGGCGTAACCGACGGCCCAAACAACGACTATGTTGCTCAAGCCGAGGGTGCTATAAAGATGCTAGAGGAAAACCAAGTAGCTTTTATACATGTGGAAGCGCCCGATGCCGAAGGGCACGACGGCAATATTGAAGGCAAAAGACAAGCAATAGAGGCGATAGATAGCGAGATAATCAGTCGGCTTATAGAATACGGCGAGGCAAAGCCACTGCGCATTTTGGCATTGCCGGATCATCCTACACCGGTCATGACCAAGCGCCACTCCAAAGACCCGGTGCCATTCGTAATGGCAGGCTCGGGCATAGAGCGCAACAGCGGATGTCGACTAACAGAGACCGAAGCCAAACAAACAGGGCTACTGATTGACCCGGGGCATAAGCTATTAGAGAAGCTCTTAACATAGAACCATCCTGCCATACCACAACTATTGTCATACCACAAACATCCTGTTATACCCGTAAACCCCTTTGTCATTCCCGCGAAGGC
>DBCW01000120.1 GCA_002293265.1 Eggerthellales bacterium UBA948 | reverse complement strand
CGACAGCAAGGGGCTGAGAGCTGATTAATCTGTGCATAAAAATGCTCACATTGTCAATCTATAAGCACCGTGCTAAACTAATCAGGAGAAATTATGAGCGATATGCCGTTTTATGATCTTTCGATAGTGCAGGAAATCGCACTTGATCTGAGGAAATGTCGTCCTACTAAAAAAGTTATCAATTGGTTGGATAATCATGGATACAGAAAAAGATTTGTTCAAGACATCATATTGGCACTTAGGGATACTGATCACCGAAAGACCACTCAGCTTGAACATCTTCCTGAGACGCATGCCGATATTTACAACCTCGATTATGAAGGTGAAGAGTGGTACGTAAAGCTCTTTATTGACAGCGACACTGGGCAAATAGTAGTTCGAATATGGAGTTGCTGGTGGGATAGTGTTTCACACTGAAAGGACCAGGGTATGATTTGCATCGAATGTGGTGGGAACATGAGTAAGTCTAAAAAAGAGATCGAATACAAGTTTCGTGGTGAAATCATTTTGGTTAATGGTATATCGCATTACAAATGCGACTTATGTGGAGAAGAGGAACTGGATCTTGAGTCTGCTGAAGCTCTACAGGAAGCTGCACATAGTGAATATCGGAAACGGCACGGGCTCTTAGAGCCCGAAGAGATACGTGAAATTAGAGAAAGATATCTTGTTTCACAACAAGAATTTGAGCAAGTAATAGGTTCGGGCAAGACAACAGTGAGTAGGTGGGAGACTGGAGCCATTATGCAACCTAGTGTCGCTGATACCTTGCTAAGAGTACTAAGAGACAATCCGCAAATATTTGCATTACTTGCACAGCAGGCAGGCATCAGTTTATCCAATCGCAGTAAAGGTGTATTATAAATAGCTCTTTGTGTGTATCACGCAAAGAGCTATTTATAAGTAGATGTCTACTTTTGCAAAAGACGATTACCGCATATTAGAAAAACGCTCTACGGCTTTTGCGAAGCTTTTAACGGTTTCGTCCGGGTCTCCGTGCTCTAAGCCATCACGAACACAGTGGCTCAAATGCCCTTCAAGCACAACTTGCCCACACTTATGCAAAGCAGATTTTGCCGCATTAATCTGCATGAGTATATCCTCGCAAGGCACATCTTCATCGATCATGCGATCTATGGCTTGCACCTGGCCGAGTATCTTTTTTAACCTGCGATGTAGACCCTCAGAATCCATACACTGTTTCATGCTGCTCCCTTGTGCTTGACTAAAAAACCGTGGTGCGTATCAGTGTCAACTTCTCAAAGCGCAATTATACTCATACCCCTATTAGTATACGGTATTGCCGGAGTTGTGTTTATCAATAAGTTCCTTTCATGATCTTCATCAGTACCTATTGCTTGCATCACGCCTACATTAAAAAATCTTAATGTACCAAAAACAATTCCTAATATCCTTTCTTTGCTCGTAAAATATACAGCAAAGAAAGGAAATCAAGCGCGTGTTATCCAAACTGAGCATACAGTTCAAGATTACCGTACTCCTTGTTGCTATCCTTATTATTGCGGTGGCGCTAAACATAATGTGGAGTTACGCAAACCAGACTGCTCAGGCAGAGCGAGAAATGCTCGAGAAAACCCAGATACTGAACGAGGAGCTGAAGGCTATTTGGGATTTTATCGATCTCAACCAAAAACGCATCGATACCGATGCCGACGGAGGTTACAACTTTAAAAATATCTATTGTGCGATTGCAGGAAAAAGTGTCGCTGCGCTATTTATGAAGCGAACCGAATACGAGGTGCGATACGTTAGTCTCACTCCTAGAAACCTCAACAGTAGAGCCGACAGTTTTGAAAAGGAAGCGCTAACTGCTTTTGAAGAAAGCAACGATGATGCAGATGTTTATCAGCGTACGATAAAAGATGAGAGCGAAGTCTTTCGTTATATCTCTCCCATCTATATACAAGAATCCTGTTTGAGTTGTCATGGGGAGCCAAAAGGTGAGATAGATATCACCAACTTCCCAAAAGAAGGCATGAAAGTTGGCGACCTTGCCGGTGCCGTTAGCATAGTCATGCCCATCGACCTTTATATGCAGGGTATACGCCAAAACATTGTTCAGCAATCATTATACTTTTTCGCCGTTTTAGCGATGCTGATAGTAATTGCATATTTTGCGATCTCCTATCTTGTAAGACGCTTGGAGAAGACAAACACCCTGTTAAAACAGGAGAGCAGTTATAAATCGGACTTTCTGGCCATCATGAGCCATGAGTTAAAGACTCCTCTAACNNTTCACCGCGCGATAGCGATAAGCAGCAGCGTGCAATTGTGGAGGTAAAAGAAAACGGGCAGATACTCCTGGAGATGGTAAATAACATTCTTGAGGCAGCTCGTATTGATGCAGGTAGAGCAAAGATGAACTACGAGTGGGTGGATATGGTGGATCTGTTGAGTACGGTTGAGGGAACGATACGACCGCTTTCGGACAGAAAGAGTATTGAGCTTACAACAGATGTCTCGCCTGATGTGCCGCTGATCTATGCAGATTGGGAGAAGCTCAGACGAATAGTTGAGAATCTTGTTTCCAATGCAGTTAAGTTTACTAAGCCGGGCGGAAGGGTAGAGATAAAGGTAACCGGGGCAGACGACACACTCCACATCGCTGTGCAAGACACCGGCATCGGAATTAGAGAAGAAGATATTAAGCGCTTGTTTGAGAAGTTCATGCAACTGGATCAATCTGCCCAGAGAAGGTATCGGGGATCCGGATTGGGTCTGGCGGTAGTAAAGGATCTTGTATCTGCCCACGAAGGAACAGTTGAAGTTTATAGTGTCTACAAACAAGGATCAACATTCACGGTGAATATCCCAATCCGCAGCACGACCAATGTACTGATAGAACAGGAGATGTCATGAGAATTCTTCTTGCTGATGATGAGCCAAGCATCCAAGTTCTTGTTAAAGAGATATTGGAAGAGGGGGGCTATGAGTTTCTCAGCGCAGGTGATGGGCGAGAGGCTGTTAAGATAGCACTAGAAGAGAATCCTGATTTGATTATTCTTGATGTCATGATGCCTTTTATGGACGGTTTTAGGGTATGTAGATCGCTGCGTGACCAAGGGCTAACAACTCCGATAATAATACTTTCAGCGAAGGGCGACATTGTTGATAAAAGCATTGGGTTTGAGGCTGGCGCCGATGATTATCTGGTAAAACCTTTCAACGCTGATGAACTATTAATGCGGGTGCAAGCCCATCTCAGGCGCTCGACTCGCTTTGAAAAGTCACAAGTTTCAGTAATAAGAGTGCGCAATTTGGAAATAGATCTCTCGCGCCATCGCCTACAAGTCAACGGCATTGAAGTTTCTGTTACGCCAAAAGAATTCTTGATATTAGCTTGTCTGGCTCATCATAAAGGTGAGATTGTGACTCGCGAACAATTGATCAAGGATGTCTGGGGCGAGGAGTTCATCTGTGAGACTTCCAGCGTTGCAGTATTTATACGCAAGCTCCGAGAAAAGATCGAGGACGATCCTTCTCATCCTACCTGTATCAAAACGGTGAAAAATTCGGGTTATATATTTGCTGTAGATTAAAAAATCTTAATCTAGCTTTAATCCGGGCAATATAGCGATGTCAAATTGAAAACTCTATGCTGAGGGTATTTCATAAAAAGCTTGGACAAAGGAGGATCTATGGGAATATCTGAAATTCGCAAAAGCGGATTTACCCGAAGAAGCTTCATACAAGGAGCTGCAGCTACTGTTGCGCTTGGATCTGTTGCGGGTATTGGTCTCAGTGCCTGTTCAACCGAGAAGGGTGCAAGTAGCGATTCGAACAATGCCACAGTGCCAAAAACCCAAATATTCGCAGGTGCATGTAGGGGAAACTGTGCGGGCGGGTGTTTTTTGAACATCCATGTTCGTGATGGGATAGTTGTTAGAACTACCGCTCGAGACTTTCCTAACAAAAACTACAATCGGATATGTTCCAAGGGTCTGACACATGTTGCACGTATATATGGGGCTGATCGCTTGCAATATCCGATGAAACGTGTGGGCGAAAGAGGCGAAGGAGAATTTGAGCGTATTAGCTGGGATGAAGCCATCGATACCATTGCGGGAAAATGGAAAGAATACACCGATGCCTACGGACCCAACGCAATGGCGATTATGTTTGGATCAGGGAACTACGCAGTCTGCAGTGGACAGGGCTCGCCAACTACCACTACAAGGTTCAGGAATGTCACAGGAGCTTCTCTCATAGAGGCTAATGTTGACGCTGCTCCGGGAGTAACGCGTGGATTTAGTATCGGTTCGATTGTTGGCACAACCGGCAATAATGAACCCGCGGATTTGCTCAACTCCAAAACTATTGTTTGCTGGGGGGCAAATCCGGTGATATCTCAAGTTCAGTCGATGCACTTTATCATGGAAGCGCGTGAAAAAGGCACCAAGTACGTTGTCATTGACCCTCAGTTCAACACAAACGCATCTAAGGCAGATAAGTTCATTCCGGTTAATTCGAGTACAGATGGTGCACTGGCCATGGGAGCGCTTCTGGAGTTGTTTGCTAATAACTGGCAAGACGAGGAATACATGCTGTCGTATACCAATGCACCATTCCTAATCAAAGAAGACGGAAAATTCTTGCTTATGAGTGACTTGGGTGTTGAACCCACAGAAGGTGATGTTGATCCCAAGACGGGAAAGCCTAAGGTAATCGATCCTTATGCTGTGTGGGATGAGTCGATTGGAGCTTGTGCGCCACTTGCTGAAGCAAAAACAAAATCTTTCAACGTACCTAGCGAAATTAACGGAATAAAGGTACGTACCGTACTGCAGGATGTTAAAGACCGCATCGCACCATACACATTGGAATACACCTCAAAAATAACCGGTGTTAAGACCGATGATATAACCGAGATAGCTCGCATATATGCACAGGACGGTCCGGTCAACACACAGTCTCTCTATGGGCTTAACCATTATATCAATGGCCATTATAACTATTGGCCGATACATGTTTTGGCTGCCTGCACAGGGAATTTTGGCAAGCCGGGTGCAGGAGTGGGTAATCCAGAGCTGCTACCGGTGCATGTGCTCAATATGACCACTACAGTTAGTCCAAAGGATGCTGCGGGTAATGCCTGTCAGGGTGCTGGAATGTCGATGATTGTAAAGGAGATCAGTAATGTCATTGAGACGGGAAGTTACGGTGGTAAGGAAATAACGCTAAAAGGGTGTTATATCACCAATACCAATCCGATGACAACTATGGCAGAACAAAAGAAAACAGCCGCTTGGATGAAGGCTTTGGAGTTCGTGGTAGTATCGGATATTTGTATGACTGAAACTGCAAAGTATGCCGATATCCTTTTGCCGGCCGCCCACTGGTTCGAACAAATGGACATGTACACATGTTTTGGCACAGCACCTTATATCATCCTCCAAGATAAAGCAATTGAGCCACTGTATGAATGCAAGTCGGACTTCCAGATATTTAAACTAATAGCAGAGAAACTTGGTTATGGCGAGTTTTTTGATATCACTGAAGAAGACTATATAAAAGATACCTTGAACACAGAAGCGGCAAAAGCAATGAACATCACATGGGAGAGGCTACAGGAAGAACACGCGGTCAATGTGCTCACGACTGAAGATGAACCTTATGTGGCATACAAGGGTTCCAAGTTTCTCACCACTACCGGGCTATTTGGAATGTATACCGACAGTTTTGTTCCGCGTTACAATATCGGACAGACTTGGGATCAGGCGATGGAAAGCGGTTTGCACTGGGAACCCGCACTTGAGGCAGATATTAACAGTGAAGCTCGCAAAAAACATCCTTTCCATCTTATTTCTGATCACATGCGGACGAGAACCCACACTCAATGGTGGGAAGTAGGTTATTTGAAAGATTACGAGCGAGAACCCATTCTTAAAATCTGCTCTGCTGATGCCGATGAGCTCAATATAAAAGAAGGTGACGAAGTAAAGGTTTCTAATGACAGAGGCAGTGTTACTATGGTTGCTGCCATCAACGATGGATTACCTCGAGGTATNNACCTCTCCGAGAAGTTATCAAGCAGATGAGTTCATCAACGGGCACTTTTCATCGCTTTCTACCAATCAGTTCAACCCCGTGGCATCGAACCAGGCGTTCAACGACGTTGCCGTAAGCATAGCCAAGGCATAAGGAGAGTGACGATAATGACCAGATTAGGAATGGCTATAGACATTAACAGGTGTTTTGGCTGTCAGACTTGTGCAGCAGCCTGCAAGGTGGCAAACAATCTTCCCAAAAATGTCTCCTACAATGTGGTATTTACCAAAGCCGACGACGATTTTTCCAAACCGGGTATTGCTGTGGCAAAAGGTGCGGTTGCAAACGATCTTGCGGGCGGCACTTTTCCCAATTGCACCCTGAATTATTTCCCTAAAGCCTGTCAGCACTGTGCAACACCTAGCTGTGTAGCGATATGCCCGACAGGTGCAAGCGCCAAGGACGAAAGCGGCATTGTCACCATTGACTACGAAGTCTGCATTGGCTGCGGTAGCTGTATCTCGTCGTGCCCGTATGACGTACGTAAACTACTTGATTCAGATCCCGAGTACTATCTTGATATGGCCGTTGGCGAGGTAGATGCACCGCCTCACAAGGTAGCGACTGTAGAGAAGTGCACGTTTTGCAAAAACCTTATAGATCGCGATGAGGTTCCAGCTTGTATGCAGCTTTGTCCGGGAAGAGCACGCTATTGGGGTGATCTTGACGACCCCTCATCTGAGCCCAACAAAGCGGCTCAAGGGCGCGAGGTGCTGCGTTATCTTGAAGACAAGGGTACCGATCCGAGCGTGTTGTATCTACTTTGATAATACAGTAGAAGATAGAACGGGAAAAGCATGGAGTCAGGTATTAAAAACATTGTAGTAGCAGATGAGGCAGGTTTCTCTTTCAAGAAGGTGGAAGCCTCAGCGGACATCTGTGAACTGTTGGCATTGTCCTTTTCTTTTCCCTCTCTTTCTCTGGCAGAGGCTATTGTTTCCGGCAGCTTCCAGGCAGACGCCATGTCTTGTCTGGAAGAGCTGGAGCAACTGGAGGGCTTGGATGCACTTGAGCGAGGCTTTGATACACTGCGAGCCGGGGATCCTCAAGAACTTTACACACATATGAAACGTGAATACTCTCGACTGTTTCTCTCGCCGGGAAAACTTGCAGTAATCTATCCTTACGAAGGTGCTTTTCTCTATAAAAAAAGGGGTGGAAAGGGAGCTCCCACCCTTTTTATCAACCCGGCAACGATTGATGTCGAGTCGTACATGAAGAAGGCAGAAGCCTTGCCGGAAAATGCAAGAGTCGAGCCGGTAGATAGCGTGTTCTGTGAGCTGGATTTTCTAAGGCTCCTATACACAAGGGTGCTTGCGGATCTTCCAGCGGACCCGGAAAGCAAAAACAATCAAGCACGGTGCTCGTTAGATCTGGCAGAAGAATTTCGCGCTAAACATCCGGATAAATGGATATACGACTTTATGCAGGAGACAAAAGAACACTCTAGGATTGAGATTTATCGTTTGCTCGCAGAGTTGGGATTGGTTTTCTTCAAGATGAAAGGTTAAACAATTTATTAGGAGACAACTGTGATTTTCTTAATAACTCTGGCGTGTACAGTTCTTTTTAGCTTCCTGCTTAAGCAGCCGATAAAACGCGCACCGTGGCTATTTTATATACTGGCGATTGTTATGACTGCACTCTTTCTCGCCCGAGATGTTGTACAGCTTCCGGCAATCATTGAAAAGCCATTCTTCTTCATAATGCAAAAGGCTACTTTGGCCGAGTCGCTATTTATAGTCATCATGTTTATCGGCGTCTTCGATGCCAAGTCAAAGATCCGCAGTTGGCTTCAGCCGATACGTGCGGAGCTGTCAATCATCGCCTGCATCATCGCCCTAGGACATATTGCGTCATATCTAACGTCATTTGGTGTTCGAATTCTCACCAATAGCAGTTCGTACAATGGCTTTCTTCTCTCATCTTTTGCAATTGCTTTGGTGTTGTTTGCATTGTTGTTAGTACTTGGGTTTACATCGTTTGAATTCATCAAGAAACGCATGAAGACAAAATCTTGGAAGAAAATCCAATATCTCGCTTACGCGTTTTACGCTCTCACCTATGCGCATCTCATGCTCTTTCTGTTGCCGCCGGCCATTGGCGGGGGAGTGTCTGCTCAGATCAGTGTGGCAATCTATTCAGTCGTGTTCATTGCCTATTTTGCTTTGCGAATCCGTCGTTGGAGAATCGATTCCAAGATGGCTGTCTCAGGAGAGTCCAATGCTTAAATCGGCATTAGAAAAAGCGAGTAAAATCAAACTGTTCCTTTTGCGCTAAATGTGTTCAAACGTAAAACAAAGACTGTTGCAAAAAATCAGCCAAATAGTGTAAGTATTGGGAACTTATGGCTATAAAACTTATCGGATTATAGCGAAACAATAAATCAAGCAGTCAAAACAATGCACTAGATGTGTCAGGAATAGAAATACTTCAGCCATAAGTGGTACATTATTGCCACTTATGGCTGATTTCCAGGAGATATGACATGCAAACTATAGTTGGTCGCTTAGACGAGCAGGCAAGATTAACGCAGATTCGCTGTTCTGTATGGTCGCATGTGCGTGGGCAAAACATTTTTAGTCAAATCTCTCTTTGAACCCAACCGAAGTATTGCTCAAAATATTGACAGACTATACTTTGCTCCGGGCGCTCCGCGCACTAAGAGTCTTCAAAAGAAGCCCATAACGCGTTCTTTGTCTCTTTGGCGAAATCGCTCGTTAAAGAAGCAACCTGCCAATTTGTATATATAATAAACATGTGATACTATATATTTTATTATGAAGATGATTAAAGAATTCAAAGAGTTTATCGAACGTGGCAATGTCATGGATCTCGCCGTGGCGGTTGTTATGGGTGCGGCTTTTACCGCAATCGTAACTGCCCTTGTTGCTGACTTCATCAATCCAATTCTAGCAGTGTTTATACCTAGTGGTGCCTTGGACTCATTGGCATTTCAACTAGGAAATGCAAGAATCACTTACGGTCACTTTATCGGTGCCGTAATAAACTTCTTGGCAGTTGCGCTGGTAGTGTTTCTCATCATTATGGGACTCAATAAGATGATGAAGAAGAAACCGGCAAACACCAAGGACTGTCCATATTGCGGTAGCAACATTCCCGAGACAGCAGTGCGTNNCCGGAAAAGTTCCGCAAGAACTGCGGTAGGCTAAGACTTACATTAAACCGGTGCTTCCTTAAACAAAACCGTCGACAATTTGATGAAGTCGGCGGTTATTTTCTTTGCCGGAAATTACGCGGCATACGGAAGGAGGTAAATGATTTAAGAAAAATCATTAAAAAATAGTAAGGCTTTGAGCTCGTAAGCTGATTATGAAGAAACGTGGAGTGGTAAAACGCTGAAATATGGTATGAACTATCATATTTCAGCATATTAAAAAATATTCCAGTGTGTAAACTAGCATGTCAACGCATAAATAGTACTTGCCGTAAAATATAAAACGCTGAAACTTGGCATAATACATACAGTTTCAGCGCTTTATTTTTCGGAGGCATTATATGATAGGGCGAAAAGAAGAACAAACCTTATTGCGTGATTTGGCACAAAGTAGAGAAGCGGAGCTAGTGGCGGTCTATAGTCGTCGCCGTGTTGGAAAGACTTACTTGGTTCGCGAGACTTTTAATAACGAAATATTTTTGATATTTATGATTAAATAGTCATTATCAAAAATATTTGATATATCTAGTATAGAAGATTTTTCAGCTGTTCTTACTCTTCATCGGGCTTAGACCGTTGTAGTTTTTTACGCGCTTGCATGTGTTTTGCGTTTAAGCGTCTTTCAACTGCGGCTTTACTTGGGCGCGTGGCTGTTCTGGGTTTTACCTGATGGTTGACGGCTTCAAGGCGAGATCGCAATTGGCGCAGAGCTACTCGCTTGTTCATCAGTTGGCTTCGTTCTCTGCGAGCAACGATCACAATGCCGCTGGGCTCATGAATTAAACGCACAGCACTATCGGTGGTATTCACACTCTGCCCACCGTGGCCGGAGCTGCGAAAAACCTGCACCTTACACTCGCGAAGCAAATCCTCATCGTTATCAGGAATCAAATACTGCATATTTACATTGTAGTGTCTCGAAACAGATTATTTATCGTTATTATGATTTTTGAACTATCAATGATCAGCATGAGCTTTTGTTGCCAACTGCAAATGCAGTCAATCAGTGCTTTTTCAAGCAATACACGAAAACCAACGGCTGTTCACTGAACGCAAACGGTTTCTATTACCACATTCAGCGGTTGTTCACCGAGCGTTAACGGTTTCCACAGATATTTGACCAATTACAAACTTTAAGTAAAGATAAGATTTTCTAATCTAACTGTGTTGTTGGATTTCTAGTGCTAATCATAAGCAATACAGCAAGAATCATACGTACGTAACTGAATGATATGCGAAGATATAGGAAGCAGGAGGTAAAGATGCAGGTATTGGAAGTATCTGACCCAAAGCAAGCCAAAAAGCTTGTGGAACAAATGTATGAGGATCTTGAACGTCGTATCGCGGCAAGTACCGCTAACTGTCCGGTTGAGTTTACTGCAATATTAGTAAAAATGCTAAATACACAAAGTTGTGGAAAATGTACATCTTGTCGTATTGGTCTCAAGCAGCTTGGAGTGCTGATAGACAAGGTGCTTGATGGCAAGGCAGAGCCAAAAGACTTGGACACAATCGAAGAGCTGGCGAAGACCGTTTATCTGTCGGCAGATTGCGCGATAGGATACGAGGGAGGGGCTCAAGCTCTTCGCTCGATAACTGCATTTAAGGACGATTATCTGTATCACATCAAACACAATAATTGTGGCGTTCAATTTGCCAGCCCGGTACCTTGCGTTTCCGGTTGTCCTGCCGGAGTTGACGTTCCCGGTTATTTGGCGCTAACTGTTGCCGGTAAGTATGCGGATGCGGTTCACCTTATCCGCAAAGACAATCCGTTTGCTGCTGCTTGCGCGATGGTTTGCGAGCATCCATGTGAGTTTGTTTGTCGTCGCGGCATGATAGATGATCCTATCAATATTAGAGCGATCAAGCGCTATGCCATAGATCGAAGCACTGATGAGCAAGCACCTGCAAAAGCTGAAAGCACCGGTAAAAAAGTAGCTGTGATCGGTGGCGGTCCGGCTGGTGTGTCTGCTGCCTATTGGCTGGCTTGCATGGGGCATGAGCCTACGATTTTTGAGCAACGTAAACAACTTGGTGGCATGCTGCGCTACGGCATCCCATCGTATCGTTTGCCTCGTGAGCGCCTAGACAGCGAGATTGCGTATCTGGCATCTGCCGGTATTGAGGTCAAAACCGACATTGCTGTTGGCAAGGACATCAGCTTTGAGGCAATCAGGCAGGACTTTGATGCCGTTTATGTAGCAATTGGTGCCCATAGTGACAATAAGCTAGGTTTGGAAAACGAAGATGCCGATGGTGTTATGTCTGCGGTTGAGTTGCTGCGTTTAGTAGGAGACAACGAGTTACCGGACTTCACCGACAAAAGTGTAGTTGTTGTCGGAGGCGGCAATGTTGCCATAGACTGTGCCCGTACTGCACTGCGCTTAGGCGCCAAAAGTGCCAAGATTGTTTATCGACGTCGCCGCAGCGACATGACAGCTCTACCTGCTGAGATAGATGCAGCACTGTCCGAGGGTTGCTCTTTGTTGGATCTGAACGCTCCGGTAGAGATCAAGGTTGAGGATGGAAAAGTCTGCGGTCTTACCGTGCAGCAGCAAATTGTCTCAACGGTTAGCAATGGACGTGCTCAGGTAAAAGCCGCTCAGGATACTCCACAAACTCTAAGTTGTGATCTGATCCTAGTTGCTATTGGGCAAAAAATTGACTCACAGGCTTTTGCGGACAGCGGATTTGGCGTAAATCGTGGCTGCCTTGTAACGGCAGACGACAGCAGCGTTGTTGGTTTGGAAGGTGTGTTTGCAGGTGGAGAATGTACCACCGGTCCGGCCTCGGCCATCGCAGCGATTGCTTCTGCAAAAACCGCCGTTAAAGCTATCGACACATATCTTGGCTACAACCATGTCATCACTTTTGGTGGTGACATTCCTGCAGCCCTAGCAAAGCCCAAGCCGTATTGTGGGCGCACTAATACATACGAGACCATCAGCCATGAGCTAGCCGGTGACTTCTCCGTTACGGAAAAGGGTCTAAGCGAAGAAGAGGCAGTGCAGGAAATCGGACGTTGTTTGCGTTGTGATCACTTTGGCCCCGGCGCGTTGCGCGGAGGGAGGAACTTATCATGGTAGAAAGAGTTAATATCACGATCGACGGAAAAGCTGTGTCGGTGCCTGAGGATATGACCATCTTGGCAGCTGCAGAGGGCGAAGACATCAAGATACCCAGCCTTTGTTTTTACTGGGGAGTAAACGATTGCGGTGCTTGTCGTATCTGCTGTGTTGAACTGGAGGGTTCGGATCAACTGGTTGCTTCTTGCAACAACCGAGTGTACGAAGGTATGTCCGTCAAAACTGATACGGATAAAGTACGCCGTACCAGGTACACAAATCTTGAGTTGATCCTGTCGCAGCATGAGGTCAAGTGTACGTCTTGCGTGCGCAGTGGTTATTGTCAATTACAAGAGCTGGCAAATGATATGAATATGGGCGAGTTGCGTTTTGAGACATCGGCAGAGCCTTTTGTTTGGAATACCGATATACCTGTGATTCGTGATGCGAGTAAATGCATAAAGTGCATGCGCTGCGTTCATGTTTGCGATCATGAGCATCAAGCAGTGGGTATATGGGATCTTAAAAACCGCGCCAGCCGCAAAACTATCGGCGTTAGCAACAATCAGGTGATGGAGGAATCCCCCTGCACGTATTGCGGACAGTGTATTATCCATTGTCCCACCGGTGCCTTGCGCGAGCGCGACGATATCGACGCTGTTTTGAGCGACATTGCTAATCCGGATATCACCACGGTCATCCAAATTGCACCCTCTGTCCGCGCAGCCTGGGGTGAGCCTCTTGGGCTCAGTCATGACCAAGCCACAGTTAAGTTGTTAGCAGCGGCACTGCGACGCATTGGCTTTGACTACATTTTCGACACCGACTTTTCCGCTGACCTCACCATCATGGAAGAAGGCAGCGAGTTTATCGAGCGTTTTACCCACAGAGACGACTACGCTTGGCCAATGCTTACCTCTTGTTGTCCGGCTTGGATACGCTACATCAAAGGTCAACATCCCGATATGATCGAGAATCTCTCCACGGCTAAGTCTCCTCAAGGCATGCTCGGTCCTGTTATCAAGACTTATTGGGCAGAAAAGATGGGTATTGATGCTGGCAATATCCGTGTGATCTCAATAATGCCGTGTACTGCCAAAAAGCATGAGGCTGCCATACCCAACTTGCAGGATGCCGGTTTTGGCCCAGATACAGACTACGCACTTACTGTGCGTGAGATAGATCGCCTGATTAAGAGCAGCTTTATAGATTGCAGTACGCTTCAAGAAGAAGAGCTGGACTCTCCTTTAGGCATCGGAACAGGAGCCGCTGTAATATTTGGTGCCACCGGTGGTGTTATGGAGGCGGCGCTTCGCACAGCTTATAAATTGGTTGCCGGAGAAAATCCGGATCCTGATGCATTTTTTGAGGTCCGAGGGCTTGATGGCTGGAAAGAGGCACAGTATGAGATCAACGGGCTGGTAGTTCGTGTAGCAATTGCCAGTGGTCTGGCTAACGCCGAGAAGCTGATCCAAGCTATCAAAGCCGGCGAAGTTGAGTATGACTTTGTTGAGGTCATGAGCTGTCCGGGTGGTTGCGTAAATGGTGGCGGACAACCAATATCCACCTCGCTGGCACGCGCATTTGTGCGCGGTGAAGTTTTGTACGGTCTGGATAAGAAGAGTGAGTATCGCTTCTCGCACGAGAATCCAAGCATAACGCAGGTCTACGAGGAGTACTTTGGCGCTCCGCTATCCGAGCGCTCGCATCACCTGCTGCATACCGACCATCACGGTTGGGTAATGCCAAGTAACGGCAAGTAAGGCACTTACCCTGATGCCATTTTGAGCAAAAGGCGAAGCCTGTAGTCGAAGGATCTAAACGTGTGCTTTCCGGGCGACATCGGTTGTCGTCCGGAAAGCTTTTGGTTAGATCCTTACGCATTGCTCAGACTTTGTTCAAAATGACAGCCTAGATACATAAACAACCTTAAACTAGAACTCGGATGACAAGATGAACAAACCTATAAAGCGACATTTAACCTCACTCTTGCTACTTGTTTTGGTGATGACCTTGTGCGTATCAAGTCTCGTTGCCTGCAAAAGCGTTGATAAAGTTGCTGCTCAGACAACGGAGTCCACACAAAAGGCTGTTGACGTAAATGTCGCTACTTTAAGAGGACCTACGACCATAGGCTTGATTAACTTTATGACTAAGGCACAAAATAAACCCGAAAGTCTAAAGAATAAATATCTATTTAATATGGTGGGCGTTGATACTGTTGATCAAATAATACCCGGGTTCATCAGTGGTCAGTACCAATTTGCAACTCTGCCAGCTAATGTTGCTGCCACCCTTTACAACAAGCCGAAGAGCAAGGCGCAGGTCATAAACATCAACACATTAGGAGTACTGTACGTGGTTACTGCTGACAGCACTGTTAACTCTTTGGAAGATCTGGCAGGACGCACGGTTCTGATGACGGGCAAGGGCACTACTCCTGATTACGTTTTCAACTACCTGTTAAAAAGCAATGGTTTGAGTGACAAGGTCAATCTGGAATACAAGTCTGAGGCTACCGAGTTGGCTGCAACTATAAGCAATAATCCTGAAGCCATAGCACTATTACCCGAGCCATACGTAACGGCTGTTATTGCCAAAGCTGAGAGTCTGGCAGCAAGGATCAACTTGACAGAAGTTTGGGAGCAGACCACGAAGACAAATGGAGCCGAGGGAAGTCGTTTAGTTACCGGAGTAACACTAGTTAATGCCGATTTCGCTGCTGCATATCCTGATGTTGTAAAAGAATTTTTAGCTGAGCAGGCCACCTCGGTTCTGAGTGTTAATGCCGATCCGGCTGCTGCTGCCCAAGGAGTTGTGGATAGCGGACTTATCGCCAATGTTAAGATAGCCGAAAAAGCCATCCCAAACTGCAATCTTGTTTGCCTGAGCGGCAAAGACATGAAGACCGCTTTAAGCGGGTACCTGCAAGTGCTCTATGACCAAGATCCAAAATCGGTTGGCGGCAAAATGCCCAAAGACGATTTCTATCTGGTTTATTAGGAAAGCAATACTTCTTGATGGCTGTTCTTTTAAAAAACAATTGGTTAAGGCGTGGCGTTGTTCTNNTACTTGTCTGGCAGCTACTCAGTGTTGTTGTCAACAGCGAGATTCTGCTGTCCGATCCTGTGGAAACCGCTCAAGTGCTCGTAGAAAAAATGTCCGATCCATGCTTTTGGATTGCGATTGGGCATTCATTTGAGCACATACTCACCGGATTCATATCAGCAATTGTTTGTAGCCTGCTGCTTGGATTTTTGGCATGGCACATATCAATGTTAGCTGAGTTTATNNCAATCCGGCGATAACTTTTATTAAAAGCGTGCCTATTGTCTGCTTTATCGTGCTTTTGCTCATCTGGTTTGGCGCTGAAAACGTCACACAAGTGGCGGTGTTTTTGGTAGCATTTCCGGCCTTTTATTTTGCCTGTTTAGAGGGCTTGAAAAACCGCAATAAGCAAATGTCAGAGTTAATCAAAGTATTCAATCTGCCTTTCAACGAGCGCATTTTGGTCTTTCATTGGCCAAGCATGCGTCCGTTCATCCAGGCAACATCCAAGATTGCTGTTGGCATGAGTTGGAAGAGCGGCATAGCAGCCGAACTTATTGGGCTACCAACAGACAGCATCGGCACAAGCATCTATCACGCCAAGATTACACTGTCGTCTGCGGAGATATTTGCTTGGACTTTTGTGCTTGTGAGCATTGCAGTAGTTTGCGAGAAGCTCTTTTTGCTGTTGCTGGAACACTCCGAGGGCATTGGCTGGAAGCTGGCGCTACGAGCTACACCTCGCAGCGAGCCTGCGCATGGTGCTGCACGCGAAGTACAGGTTGCAAAAGTCAGCAAGAATTTCGATGATAGGCAGATCATATTCGACCTTGATGTAACCCTTGTGTCGGGTTCGCGTCTCGCGCTGTACTCTCCTTCCGGAGCAGGCAAGACAACGACCTTGCGCTTGCTGGCAGGATTGGAAAAACCGGACTTAGGGCACATCACAAACGACAATAGAGTAGCTATAGTTTTTCAGGAACCATGCTTATTTGAGTCGCGCAATGCTATCGAAAACGTCCACATATTCTGCTGTCAATACCGCTCGACAGTGGAGGTGCGCCAAGCACTGGAGAAAGTCCTACCGGCACACAGCCTGGATAAACCCGTAAAAGAACTATCCGGTGGTATGCGCCGCAGGGTCGAACTAATACGCACGCTTCTGTCACGTGCAGAGCTGATCTTGCTAGACGAACCATTTTCCGGACTAGACAGCAAAACCCTAGAGCAGGTATACAAAGTCACCAACGAGTTGCTAAAAGACCGCACGTTAGTTATCGCAACTCACGCAAGAGAAGACATCACCGCTCTAAAGGCGCAAGAGTTTGAGCAACATATTAGCTGATGAAATGGCTAATAGAATCGCGATTTCAATGACTAAAAATTAAAGCTTAAGCAATATCTGCCAAGTAGAGTTTGCCGCAGCATGTTTTGCCGTTTTGTTGCAAAAGCCCCGGCTTGTATGCCAGCATTGTGATGGTTGCATCTGCAGATACAGTTGCGTTAGATTTCTCACCGGTTTGCGCAGATAGTCCGCTGGGCACATCTACAGAAATGATTGACATATCACCTTCAGTTCTTGCTTCGTTAATGCAATCGACCCACGTTTTATAGGGCTCTTTTACATGCCCGGCTTTAAACCCGGTGCCGAGTATGGCATCTACGACAAGATCAGCTACACGTAAAATCTCGTGTAGCTTTTCTGCGGTGGGCATCACGAGTATCTCAAGTGTCTTATGGTTGTGCTCAACGGCTGCAAGTGCGGCACTTCTTGCCGGTTCAGTTTGCAAAGATTTAGCAGGGCAGGGAGTCACAAGCGAAACACTAAGCCCACTAACGCAAAGATCATCGGCAATTACCCATCCGTCTCCGCCGTTGTTTCCAGAGCCGCAGAAAATCACAATATTCTGCTTTGGAGAAACCTCTGTAAGTATGTACTCCGAAACACTATGGCCGGCTCGCTGCATTAGTGTATAGAGAGATGTGCCGTCAGCTTCAATCGATCTTTCCAAAGATATAACCTGCTCAACATCAAGTATTGCTCCACCGGGGTTTTCCACTTGATAGGAGATAAGTTGTTTTAAGGGCTTCATGTAATTATCCATTGACATCTCTATTCTGCTACTAAATTATCACTATCAAGTATAACGTCATCTGTAGTCTAGCCACAATTACGCTGTCTCTGCAGCAAACTCAATTCATCGTTCTCAATGAAAACGAGCTTATCTTTGAAATGGACGAATAACTTAGTCAAGCATGCAACAAAGTGTTATACTATTCTCAAATCCGGAACCTAACTACGGATTTGAGAAATGAGGTGTTTATGTATGTCACTCGTGCGCTTGAGCCCATTGTACGCAAATACTCCGACACGTTTAAAGTGGTAGTAGTAACCGGGTCTCGTCAAGTGGGGAAGACTACCATGCTTAAGCATCTTATGGATGAAGATGCGGCAAACGGCATAGACAGAAACTATGTGAGTCTTGATAACACAACACTTAGAATTATTGCCAAAGAAGATCCGGCTTTATTTTTGCAGCGATATAAGCCGCCAATTCTTATTGATGAAATACAATACGCTCCAGAGCTGCTGCCGCATATTAAGATGCAGGTTGACAACTCTGAGGAGCGAGGAAGCTTTTGGCTTACAGGATCACAGCCGTTTCATCTAATGAAAAATGTCTCAGAATCACTGGCGGGTCGGGCAGGCATTATAGAAATGCTTGGATTTTCGAATACTGAACTTCAGGGTTTAAAGTCGGAGTCATTTGAGTTAGACGAAATGTATTTTAATAGGCGAGTTAAGGTTGCAAAGAAGCAAGATATCCATCAGGTTTTTGGGCAAATAGCAAAGGGTGCTTTTCCGGAAATAAGTATAATGTCGGATGACATGCGTGCTAATGGCTTTGAATCATTTATCGACACATACCTCATGCGTGATGTTCGCGATCTTGCCCAAGTAGGGGATGAATTGCGTTTTAGAAAGTTTATGACTGCATGTGCGTCACTTACTGCTAGGCCTTTGGTTTATGCTGAGCTGGCACGTCTTAGCGATATTAATGAAAAAACGGCTAAAGCTTGGTTATCAATCATGGTCAGTTCATACCTTATAAAGGTTGTTCGGCCTTACTCAAATAACATTTTAAAAAGACTTAGCAAGCAGCCTGTTATGCACTTTCTCGATACCGGACTATGCGCTCATCTCTGTGGTTGGGAAAATGCAAAAGTATTAGAGATGGGCGCAATGAGTGGTCAGATATTTGAATCCTATGTTTTTAGTGAAATATATAAAAGCTTTATAAACTCTGGACAGCGACCACTTTTATACTTTTTTCGCAGCAATGACAAAAAGGAAATAGATATTCTCCTGGAGAAAAACGGAATTTTGCATCCGATAGAAATAAAGAAAACTGCAACGCCTACAACCAATGACATAAAGAATTTTTCTGCCCTAGAGCCAATTTCTGCAGGCAATCTATCGGATGAATTTAAGTCACAGAAAAGAGAAATTGGCACCGGCTGCGTTGTTTGTATGACCGATAATGTTTATCCAATAAGCAAACAAGCTTGGGCGATGCCGATCTGGGCGATTTAGGATCAAACCTCCGCTTTGCGCCTGCTGCGTAGGAACCATACTGCCATTGCGATACCGGCGGCGAGTATGAGTAGTGGAATTACCGGTTCAAACAGAGCCTCTCCCATGAATGCTCTGTAGGGAGCGTAGGAGTAATTGTAGAACAGCCCATCCCAGACAGGCATTGCGCCGCCTAGAATTCCTGTCACTATAAATGCCGGGATTGCTTTGGCCAGAAGTGAAACGTAGTTTCCGCTTATGCCGGAGAGGCAAAACAGTGCCAAGGTGAGTCCTATGCCTAATACGTAGGCAAAGCAAACGATGATTAGGTAATAAACACCTACAGTAAATGAGTTGCCGGAAATAAGACTGTCTATTCCCCAAGACATGAAGGAATTAACGGGGTTGTTCCACATAACTGCAAGACCCATCTGAGTTATGAGTACGGCTGTAAAGATCGCAAGCATTGCTGTGATGATTGCCAGTGCACTTATAAGCATGGCGATGAGTTGACTTTGATAAATGCGTCGCCCACGCTTTGAGGACAGCTGTAACATATTTACCCGTGACATCCTGTCTCGTGTAAGAGTTAGCGAAAGCAACCCCGATATAGCCAATGTGATAAGCACAAGTGCTCCTGCCATATAAGGGAAGTAGTGATCTCTATTGATAAGTGGTGATGTGATGCCGGTGTGAACCTCCGATTCTTGTTGCTCTTCTTGATAGAAGGTAATGATCAACTCCAGCGCGTCAATGCGCGAGCCAACAGAATTAAACTCGGAAGCTTTGCCCATCACCAACGAATAAGAATCGTTTAACGTGTTAAGCGCCTTGAGCGCCGGATCATTGAAGTTGATGTCTTCGGTCTCGAACAATCCTTTGTCTACGTAGTCACAAAGCTCTTGATATGATTTAAAACCAAGCGGGGCAAAGCGCTCATCACTGCGTATTATTTCATCAGCCTCAGCACGCAGATCGCTTGCCCATAACTGTACTTGCTCAAGCTCATCCGGCTCCAAAGTTGGGCCAAAAGATTGCGTCATCTCTAGCGCATATTCATGAAACAGTAAGACTTGGCTGCCACCAAGTACTAGTTTGTAGCCCATCAACACGTAATATACAAGAGCGCACAATACCACAACGCCAATGAGCAGCTTGATATTCCATATCTTTTTGAGTTCATGCAGTATTAGTCTCATGCGAGATCCTTTCTCCAAAAATGCCGGTAGCCTAAAAGCGCCAGCAACGACAAGACCAAAAGCGAACTTGCAACGCCGATAGTCTCAAAACGCGGCCAAAGGTATTGCCGTGTGCCTTCGGTGAACCAGTATTCTTGCATCCACCACAAACGCACCGGGTTATGGTTAATGACGTAAGAGCTCATCTCGATTTGCCCTATGCTTGCCAAGGTTGGCGGCAATATATACAAAACCATCACCGTTACAAGAAAGATAAAGAATGCCAGGTAGTTATTTTTGATTAACATGCCGATGAAAAATCCTAACAACATAACGCTGAGCACTATCCCTATTGAAATGCCAAGCTGGGCAAAGGCATACTCAAAAAGGCTAAAGCTATCCCAGGTAAGGAATGGGCGAAAAACAAAAGAGTCAAAGACGATGTGAAACGCGCTGCTGACGCTGCTGTGCCAGATATGTATCAAATAGGGATGAAGCGCGAGGTAAATTGCCATGCTTGCAAACCACACCAGAACAAAAGAAGCAAGCCCAACCGCCATAGCCGCCAGAAGTTTTGCAGACATCAAACGACGTCCTTTGCGAAGCGAGAAGACCAAGGCTGCTGTACGATTGTTTTGCTCGTAGCCAATTAGCAGCAGTACCATCAAGACACCGATCAATGCGCCTTCGAGCGCGAACATCCTCCAAATAAAAACGAGTGCGTTGTGCTCATGAGTGGTAAAACCTGCCAGATAAAGATCCAGCGCTTCGCCGCTTTTGGCCTTTGCATCTACGCTGGCTTGCAGCGCTTCGCACTTTTCTTCCAGCAAGCGTGCTACGTCACCGGTAATGCCATAAGCGGCAATTTCGCTTTTGGCGATGGAGGAAGCTTCAAATGTCTCGTAGAGGTTGGATAAGCCATTGGTGTCTTTGCGTAGGTACTCAAGAAAGTAAGACTCCGGGCTTTCCTTTGGCTCTTGCAAAAGCGCTAGCTGATTTTGGAACTCATCGTTTACGCGTATGCCTGCCGTCTCAGCAACATTGCCTACATAAGACGAATAGTCCGCAGATCCCAGCACAATCGTCGAGAAGAACGTGTTTGTCAGTAGGCATGCCACGATCAGTCCCAGCAGTGTGGGCGAGCAGAGCAACTTTTTCATCTCGTAGATCCACACAATCAGATCCATGCCTCGTCGCGGTAAATGTAGAGGAAAACATCTTCTAGGTTAGGAGTGACCGGGCGACCGATTTCGGCTCCGCGCGCGCTGTCCGTGGCAAAGCGGACGATGGTGTGTCCGTCTTCATTGCGTTCGGTAAGTTGCATGTGGGCAAAGTCGATTGCCGTGATATCGTCGGTCTCAAAGACCTTGCCCTCCAGCTGCTTGCATATCTTCGCCGGTGTGTTGTTTGCAAGCAACTTGTGGTCTTTAAACATGACGACTTGGTTGGCGACGGTTTCAATATCCGAGACGATGTGTGTAGACATGATGACGATCCGGTTTTTAGAAAGCGAAGAGATGAGATTGCGAAAGCGAACGCGCTCTTTGGGGTCAAGCCCGGCTGTTGGCTCATCAAGGATAAGAATGCGCGGGTCGTTTTGCAGAGCTTGGGCGATGCCTACGCGCTGGATCATACCGCCGGAGAACTTGCGCATCTTTTTGTCACGCACGTCTGCAAGCGATACCAGCTCCAGCAGCTCATCGGTTTTACGTGCCGCTTCTCGCTTGTCCAGTCCTTTTAATGCAGCCAGGTATGATAAAAACTGTCTCGGGCTGTGATTTTTGTAATAACCAAACTCTTGCGGCAAGTAACCAATCTTTTCGCGGTAGGTTTCATCCAGTGCGATGATCTCATCGCCATCAAGAAGTATTTCACCACGTGTTGGAAAGATGAGCGTTGTCAACATTTTGATCAGCGTGGTCTTGCCTGCTCCGTTTGGAGCAAGCAGCGCATATAGACCCTGCGAGAATTCCAGCGTGATGTCTTCTAGTGCTGTAAAGTTTCCGTACGTTTTAGTTACGTGATTGACCGTAAGCATAGGTGTGATCCTCCTTGTCAAAGGCAAGTTTTGTGATCTCTCTCAAAAATAATGCAGCTGAGACGATAGTCGTGCATATCGTGAGCAAAACGGGTATGTTGCTGAGCAGTATTTCCCATTGCGGGCCTGCGATCATCAGGGGAGTGAGTGTTATTACTATCCATATTGCGCCCGCCCAAATACCGGCAAGCGTGTGCGGCAGGCGGCGAGCCAAAAATAAGCTGAACAAAGCACAAAGAAACAGTCCGCTTAAGGCAAGCGGTAATAGTTGTACAAGGTGTGTGGTGCTCTCGGCTATAAAAGCCGTTAAGCCAACGCAAAAGATCACGCCTACAAGCGAGAATGTCAGCACCCTAAAAGCAGTGATCTGTCTGATCGTATACTTGCAGGTACGTTTAAGTTCGTAGAGCTCGCCCAAACGCTCCGCCGTTTCGCAACTTAGCTGAGTGGCAAGAAACAACAGCGGTGCCAGCGTGAATGTAGTGGCAAGACTACGTTCTATTGGGGTTACAGCAAGCAGAAATACTATCCCTGCCAAAGTTACAGTAGCCACCAAAAGTGCAAAACCACAATCCCAAAAAAGCGCACGTAAGCCTAAACTGCATAGCAGGTCTTTAAATAACCGGCGAAGTGTTTTAGGTCTTACCAACCCACGGTCTAAAATCGCAGAGATCTCCTGCTCTTTTTCCTGCGGAGTAAGATTTACGTTAAGCGTGCTCATCGCTGAACTCCTTTCTCAGCGTTTGTAATAAGCGATAGTAGCGGGTCTTTACAGTTGCTTCCGGCATATCCAAAAGCTCTGCAATCTGTGCAAAAGTGTGCTCACCAAAGAACTTGAGTCTAAACACCTGCTGAACATCTGACGGCAGGGTCGTGATGTAGGCGCACACTTGCTCTATCAACTCTTGCCGGGCAAGTTGTGCCTCTGTATCTGCCGTGTCTATGAACGCGAGATCATCCGGCAAAGACTGCATATCGGTTGTTGATAAGAAGCGTGCGCTTCGGGCATTGTTGCGAAAGAAATCGATAGTCTTGTTGGTAGCGATTCGGTACAGCCAAGTGCGAAAACCGGCTTTCTTATGGTTGTAATGCCCGATAGTCTTGAGCATTGACACGAATACCTCCTGAGTAACGTCCATAGCGTCTGTTTTATTTCGTATCTGGCGGGCGATGTAGCCAAATATCTCGTCGTAATAACTGCGCACCAAAGCATCAGCAGAGGAAGAGTCTCTGTTCCGCTGAATCGTACGTATCAAGCGCTTTTCACTAACCAACCGCACTGCCTCCGTAAATGTTTTTTTGGTGCTATAAATATATTCGTTTAAGGGTGGGAAATAGTTTCAAAAATGTGGATATTTTTAAGGATTTCAGTCTATGTTCTATCCAGCGCAGTTAATCAATAATCTGAATATTGCTAGCTTAAGAACTTCTCTGCGTTTAAAAATTTAAACAAGGCTTAATATGTGCAAAATACAGAAGCCTGTGTGATCACGAAATTAAAACCGAGAATTACAAGTTTCAATCTTGTTCCATCAACTTTCAGTGTGCGTTATCTTTAAAAATCTCCGCGTAAGTACTCATTTACTCAAATCAGGTAAATCAACCAGGTGAGTAGAAACATGCGTTTTGCTCACCTGGTTTTATTTGTGGAGAATCTGACGCACAAGCATTAAATCGGCATTTCCCTAGGACTTGGATTTTGTTTGCTCGAAGAGTTGGCGCATTTCGCTTTTAGAGTGAACCTCTAGTTTTCGGTAGAGATTATTGACGTGAGTTTTTACCGTTCCTGCTGACATGGAGTGCTCTTGTTCAATCTCTGAATATTTATGATTTTGCATCAACGAAATGAAGACATCGGTCTCACGTGGAGAAAGTTCGTAACGCGTTGCAAACGCCACAAACTCTACGCCGCGTGAATCCTCTTCGAATACCCAAAGCTTTGTGGTCTTGTTTAGGTAGCCTTTAACAAAAATGAAAATTATCAGCATCAAAAGAACATAGATAATCACCATGACCAAGGTAGAATTACCAAAAGCAAGCTCAGAGATAACATGCAGCCATAAAAGTGAAACAAGAGCCGATGCAGCGTGAGCTATACCGGCTATGCGATATGACGGCATGGCTAAGAGCCGCACACACTCAATAATCATCAGCCACCTAACAAGGTGTGAGAACTGTTCGATGCCGGCAGTGATGGGTTCAAGAAAAGCGAGAGTCGCGTTGTCGCTGCTAAAAGCAAGAAGTTGGAGTCCAAAAAGAATCGTGCCAAAGCCGATGATGCAGCGAAGCGATAGCGAAAGTCGTTTGCGCGGCAGATGAAAAACCAAAAACGTTAGCGCAATAACAACTATGCCTACAATAAATAGCTGCGACACTGTGAGTTCGTCTTGCCCCATATAACTGCCGCGTGTCTCGCCCCAGGTACCTGCAGAACTGAGGGCTTGAATAAAAACAAGTGCAACAGTGATGATAATGACTTGGGCAAGCAAAGCAAACTGTTCGTAACCGCCGTCTATGCGAACACTTGGCTTGGGTTCAACAATAGTACTATCAAGTGCATAGGCAACAAAATAACAGCCCACCGCAAGAAACGGCAGTATGAGCACCATAACGATCTGAATATTCGTTGACAAAAAGATCGTAATGGAAGATAGCCAGATTTCTAATACCAGGCTTATAGAAATACCCCATACAGCGTAGATAGGTGCCAGCTTTCGAGCAAATTGGCGATAGAATATCCAAACGATGAAAGAGTATCCTGCGATAGCAAAAAATATACCGACAAGGGCTAGTATTTGTGGGTCAATAAGGTTTTGGTGATAAGCGATAGCCGAAGCGGCGCTGGCTACACTCATAATGATTGCAACAATGATGGCAGTAGCTTTTTGGATCTTGGGAAAACTTCGTGCAAAAACTATAAATAGAATTGCGGTGAGCAAGCGACCAAAGCGAAAAGCATCAGCGCTTGGAGCGCCAACAATTGACTCTGATCCGGCAGCAGCGGGCATTAAATCGATGCTATTGCCAAGGGTGTTAGTCCAGATACCGGCAAATACAAGACCAAGCGTGAGAAGAGCGGTAATCAGTAGTTTTCTTTGAGTTTGCGTGTCAGGTATTACCATGTTCTCCATATTTCCGCTTTAGCGTCGCAAGCAGACTATGGTTTTATTGTTGGCAATAAACCTCCCTGAGCGATCACTATTAATGCCATTGTGAGTTCATGTATTATACCCGATAGATTATGCATTTTCATTTCTCTTGTATTGCATCTTGGATATCACAGAGTACTTCCAGGTCTATTATCGTAAAGGCTTCAAGTACTTTTGCTGTCTCTAAGTAAAAAGATGCTCCATGTTTGGCAGAGCCTAGCGCTGCACAAAATAGATCAACCCATTTTGCGAGGTGCTCGCATAAAAAATCCTCAGAAGCTTTAAGATTATTATAGGTTGTAGCAATGTCGCCATCCATCCAGGCTTCCTCAGCTCGCCCAGCCAACTTAGCCAAAAAATCCAGCTCAATTGCTATATGGTCGTCCGAAACAGTAGGATATGCTTGCGGTATGAGCCCTTGGACAACATAGTTCTTGCGAACTTCCAATGTAACACCATGTCGGATTGTTTTATCCGTATTCAAGTAAAAAGACTCCCAGGGGTTTCCCTCTGTTCCGCCGGGACCAACAAACAAGCGGGTAAACCGTCCCTCCAGTGCCGTTATAGCACTTTCACCACCATGTACATATTCAGCAGAAACGGCAAACAGGTTCTCGACAGTTTGCTTATAATTTTCTTGCCCGGAGTCAAAAAGCAAGAAAACCTCTTTGACGTCATCTGATGATAATTGCTCCAGCATTTCTATTGAAGGCTCATTTCCGAGTGCGTTTTGTAAGGCACGATACACGCCTGCTCTGGCGGCCAACAGGATTCGTACGTTATCCATATCTGACATTTTAGCTCCCTAAATGGTTAAGTGGTCATTTTTTGGGGAGGTCAGCAGTTCAACCTCCCCAAACGTCTAATTGCAGCAGATTACACAAATGTTTCTTCGAATGTTTCTGAAATAATTTCTTCAGGAGCATTTCGCGTTTCGCCTTTTAGCTTGCCCTCGGGGTTCATGCGATGACGAGAATAGAGTGTTGACGGGCTCGTGCCCGGGTTTTCAGGCAGGGGAGCGATGACATCAACAGCATCAGGATGAGCAGCCTTAAGGTCTTCCAGTTTGCCAAACTCCAGACAACGGATTTGACAAGACTGAACGCAAACGGGCTTCTCACCATTGTCGATAAGATCTTTGCATAAGTCGCATTTGCGTGAAGTGTAGGTGGTTGTGCTTTTGTAAGGAGCGTTGAAAGGGCAGGCTTCAACACAGTAACCGCAACCAACGCAAAGGTCTTGGTCAATCCATACGATCCCGTCTTCACGTTTTTGGATGGCACTTACCGGACAACCTTCCATACAAGATGGGTTTGCGCAGTGGTGACAACCCGAGGTAACGGCATACGAAAACAGGTCGGTTGCATTCATAACACCATTTTCATCAACGCTCCACGAACCGCCGCTATAGTCATATACACGTCTGAACTTTTCTCCCACCGGAAGATTGTTTTTGTCTTTGCAGGAGATAATACACATCCTACAACCCATACATTCGTTAGTGTTTGCATAAAAGCCATATTGAGTAGCCATGATTTACCTCCTTAATCAGCGATTGGAACATAGAGTGGACGTTGGTAGTCGGGCAACATTGTTGGTCCCGTGTACGGTTCAAGCTTTAAGAGCACCGTGTTGTAAGCTTGGTAACCATTGCCTAACAGGTGCGGACGAGTAAGTGTATTGGCATTACCACCAATGTCGATACCGGTCTCTTGGTCAACATTGCGCCAGTTTCCCTCGCCGAGTATCGCCACACCCGGTGCAATAATTGGCAGTACTGCAATCCTGCGCACGATCTGACCGGCATCAAGACCTGTTACCAATGCCCAATCTCCATGCTTAAATCCTTCTCTCTCTGCATCAAAAGTGCTTATTAGCAGATCATTTGGGAACACCTCATTAAGTGAGCGCTCGTTTGCCCAAACGCTGTGCATCTGGCGAAGGTGGTGCGGAGTCACCAGTTGGAACTTATAGTCAGGGTAGTTTTTCTTGTCCTCATATCCGTGAACGGCTGCTTTGTACTTTGGAATCGGGTCGATATCATGCAGCTGGCATAAGTCATACCAATCAGCCAGTGCTTGGCAATATATCTCCAATTTTCCGGAAGTTGTCTCAAGTGGATTGGCTTCAGGATCGGCCACAAAGTCTTTGAGCGGAACATTCATATAGTTGTCATTAGGGCTGCGCTCAAGACGATAAATGCCTGTTTCCATGAACTCGGCAAATGAAGTTCGCCCTTCCTGTGGCTCAAACTTCACCTGATACTTGTCGATATCTTCTTGAGTGATGGTGAACAAAGTTTCATACTCTTCGCCATTTTCTTTGATGACTGTTGCGTTGCCCAGTTGCTCAAACATGTTTTGCTTAATTGAGGTTCGCGGCGCGATATCCTCGCCAAAACCAAGCTCGTCGCAGAGCATAAAGTAGATCTCGATGTCGTCTTTAGTTTCGTAAAACTGAGGAAATGCGTTTGTGCCCATGATCAGCGACTCGTTTGTTTGTTTGTTACGAAGAGCAAACTCCAGTTCCGGGTGGCACTTTACCGGCAAAACGATGTCGGAATACATAGGACCTATCTTCATGAACATTTCTTGATGGACAACAAACTCAACCTTTCTATATGCCTCAACAGTTAGATAATTGCCGGATTGCGCGTTGCTGGCGTTGCGAGCGTTTTCACACATAATGCACTTAATGTCGCAAGAGCGTTTTTCATTTCTGGGGTTGGGCAGTGTGTATTCACCCTCCACAACTGCTTTATGCCATTCGGAGAAGGCAATGCCATATTCTCTACTGGCATCAAAACCGCCGAATGTTGTTTCATCAGAAGCGCGTGGCTCCGAACATGCAGGGTTTTTGGGGTATTTCCAAGAGTTTTTACCGCGTTTGACCAGAGGCTGTCCGTTCTTTGTGCCCCAAGTGCCTGTGAGGATTGCAGTGTCAGAGCCGGGAACACCAAGGCTGCCTGTCATCCAACCTAAGGTGTAAAACAGCTGAGTGACACGGTTGCCATACCATTGCCTGGTAAGTCCGCGAGCAGCTTTTAGCGACATAGGTTTGGTGGTGCCCATGTCTTGGGCGAGTTGCTTGATCGTTGCAACAGGAACGCCGGTGATGGGGCTTGCCCATTCGGGAGTTTTTGGCTTGCCGTCGTAAGCGCCAAGGATGTAATCTTTGAAATTCTCGTTAGTCTTTGCGTCAGCCGGCATGTGCTCTGCGTCAAAACCCACAGTGCAACGATCCAAAAAGTCTTGATCTACCAGGTTGTTTGTAATCAGCTCATAAGCCACAGCTTCCATGAGCGCACCATCGGTACTTGGACGAATAGGTATCCACTGATCTACGTAACTTTGAGCAGTGGGATTAAACCATACGTCGATAAGGATGACCTTTGTACCGGCTTGCTTTTTTGCTGTAAGCAGGTCGTATTGATTAGCGGCTCCGTCACACCATCCGGAATTAAAGCCCCAAAGCACTTGTAGTTTTGTGTGACGTTGCCCCATTTTGTCCAGACCATTGGTGTCACCGCTGTCGTAAAAACCCCACATGAGATTGCTTGGCACAGGAGCGCCGCCATCGCTTTGCTCACCAAATGTGGTTAAGCAGCCACCCAACATGTTGAGAATACCACTGCCTATCTTGCCACCACACATCTTGCGTTCGTCTTGACCTGTGGCAAGAAAGGCGCGTGGACCGTAGGTGTCCATAATTCTTTTATATTCGTCAGCAATGTATTTTATTGCTTCATCCCAAGTGATTCTCTCCCAATCATCAATGCCGCGGAGATGTCCATTAACGTTGGCACCGCCACCAGGTTGCCAGTTCTTGCGCTTCATGGGGTACTTTAGGCGCTCGGCAGATGTAACGGTTTTGCGGATGCTTCTTCCTTTAATGCATGAGCGGTATTGGGGGTTGTCCGGGCTGTCTTCAACAAGTTCGTCTGTCCTTTGGCGCACGACAACGCCGTCAACAACGTAGGCTTGATTCAAGCAACTCTTATTACAGCCGTCTTGAGGGCAAGCAACTGTAACCCATTTTCCACCTGATAGAGTTTCAACTGTTGGGCTGTCCTTGGTTGTCTTAGCCAACACATTATCGCAACCGGTAAGACCTAACGCAGCAGTAGCACCTAGTGAAGCGGATAGTGCAACGAACGCTCGTCTATCCATGTCAAACTTCTCTACCTTTTTTAGCAAGTTTGCCATTTCTTGTCCCTTTCTTCTCTCAAATCAAATTCTTTTTCGATTCCTTGGGACTTATTAAATAATCGTTATGCGTTTTACACCATCCTGAAATGCATCGACTCTTTTAAAAAGCACAAAATAATTATTTTCATGAGGGAGAATTGCAAAAGGATGAGGCAATTCATGAGGTCGTTTTGATGTGTTTGGGAAACGCTAATGAAAGACCGTTATGTGTAATTGCGAGCGCCAAGAAGTTTCAAGTTCCAAAAGTAGAGCAGCTCTATACTTTCTTTCGTGTCAAAACTATTCCAACAATAGCCCCTATAAAAATAAACGGTGCTAATCTGACAAACAGCCATTCAAATGAGTGAACAGCTACTCCAAGAACGGCAGTTTCAGGGTCATTGTAATCCCAGCCTAAGTAGGCACTATTCAACAATACTAAGGCGATAAAAATCACCACTATAACCGCACACAATGAGATGAAAAGCCAATGAAGTATATTTCTTCCCGTGGTCTTCCTTTGTGCAAGTTGCATGTTTATAACCTCCAGTTTTTCGGAAAT
>DBCW01000103.1 GCA_002293265.1 Eggerthellales bacterium UBA948 | reverse complement strand
GTGGTCTACTCTACTATGTGAAAGACGGCAAAGTAGAAAAGATCGAAGGAGATCCGCTGGACCCGTGTGCAAATGGAAAGCTTTGCATGAGATGCCTAGAAAATGTTGAAGCCATCAATCACCCTGATCGCGTTAAATATCCAATGAAAAGNNAGAGCCGGAGAGCGCGGAGAGAATAAATGGGAGCGCATCACTTGGGAAGAAGCTTACGATATTATCGAAGCAGAAGTACGTAAGATTTGGGACGAGTGGGGCGGACCGGCTATTCTCGGAACACACGGCACAGGAAGAAACATCAACTGGCAGACACCTTACTTCTTCCACACTGCTTTTAAAACCCCAAACGTGTCACATATCGGATTTACGGGCTTTTCTTGCTACCTGCCTAGAGTCTGTGGCTCTAACGCACCCATGGGAGACTTCCCAATAGCTGATGCGTCTGAAGGACATGAAGACCGCTACATCAACAAAGATTGGGTCAATCCGGAGTGTATGGTGCTCTGGGGCTGCGAGCCTCTGGCTTCGAACGCCGACGGTTATCTTGGTCATTGGCTTGCCGTATGCCATCAGATGGGTTCGAAGATCATTTCTATCGATCCGCGTCTTACTTGGTGGGGAGCGCGTGCTGAATATTGGCTGCAGATCAGACCCGGCACCGACGCTGCGCTGGCTTGTTCATGGCTTAACTTGATTATTAATGAGAAGCTTTACGACGAAGACTTTGTTGATAAATGGTGTGCTTACTTTGACGAGCTTGCAGAGGCCGTTAAGGATATGACACCTGCTTGGGCTGCAGAAATTACTGGAGTTCCGGAAGAAGACATCATTGCGGCCGGTCGTTTCTTTGCCGCATCTAAGCCTGCCACTATTCAGTGGGGTCTGGCCTTTGATCAGCAAATGAGCGCAATGTCACTTAATCTTGCAGCAGTAGACCTTATGGCTCTAACAGCAAATATCGATCAACCAGGTGGATGGCTTTTGGTTCACAATGCATTTGAGTGCAATGGTGGATACGCATCAGGCGATGAGAACATCCCTGAAGAGTGGATGGCCAGAAAGCTTACAAACAGTTATGCGCTGGGTATGGAAGGCGCCGACTTTATCTCTCATGCCAGTTCTGACGCTGTATTAAAAGCAATCGAAACCGGGGATCCTTATCCGATCAAAATGTGGTGGTGCCAAAGCTCCAACGAGATCGCTTGCGCAGCCATGGACGCACCTCGGCTGTATGAAGCACTCAATTCTATACCTTTCATAGTTAATGCTGATCCATATCTTACACCTACCTCTGTCGCACTTGCTGACATCATCTTGCCCGTTGCCATGAGCGCCGAGCGTGATTCGGCTCGTTCTTGGTGGACTCCGATCAGAACAATGAAAAAAGTAACTGATTACTACGAGGCTAAAACTGACGAAGAGATTACAATAGAACTTGGAAAGCGTCTAAATCCCGAGAACTATCGCTGGTCTTCTGTCGATGAGATGCTCAATTGGTTCCTAACTCCCAAGCCAACGGGTGGCTGGGCAACCGCCTCTGGTGCTCTTGAGGCAAAAGGACAGACTATCGACTTTAATATGACCAAAGATGAAATAGATCAGATCGGTGGCTATGTATATGACGATTTTAACGGCACATATCAGAAATATGAAAAAGGTCTATTGCGCCCTGACGGCAATCCGGGATTTGCCACTCCGTCCGGTCGCATCGAACTAGCATCTCGTGTCTATGAGGTTTGGGGTCTATCTCCAACACCGTTCCATACCGAGCCGCTACAAAGCCCGATCTCTACTCCCGAGGCTTTCAAAGAGTATCCTTTGATTCTCACTTGCGGCGGTCGTTCTTACGAGTTCTTCCACTCCGAGAATCGTCAGCTACAAACAAGTCGTGAATTCCATCCACTGCCACTTTTAACAATCCATCCGGAGACGGCCAAGAAATATGGCATCATACATGGCGAATGGGTATGGGTAGAAAATGAGCGCGGAAGATTCAGACAAGTAGCTAACGTTAGACCAACGGTCAACGAAGTCACAGTACATGCCGAGCATGCTTGGTGGTTCCCGGAAGAAGAGCCTGCAGCTCCGGTATTCTTTGGAACATTTGACTCCAATGTAAACAACTTGACCAGAGCTTTTGAGACTGGTGAAGCAGGCGTTGGTTCGTCTATCAAGTCCATGATCTGCAAGATTTATCCGTATAAAGATGGCGACGAAATGCCACATGAGGTTATTGTCAATAAGGGCGGATGGAACAAGATCATCCCCGGAAAAGCAAACTAAAAGGAGGCTTGCATGAAAGGAATTCTTGTCAACTATGACTACTGCACGAACTGCCATAGTTGTGAAGTAGCGTGCAAAAAATACCTTGATCTCCCTGTTGGTGAATTTGGAATCAAGGTGTCTGAGGTAGGACCATTCCAGTACACCACAGGCGATCTTAAAGGAAAGTACGAATGGTCGTTTGTTCCCTCTTTGACAAAAGCTTGCAACATGTGTGCAGATCGCACTGAAAAAGGCAAAATGCCAATGTGCGTTCAACACTGCCAATCGTGGTGTATGGCATACGGCGAAATCGAAGACCTGCTGAAAAAGATTGATGGCGAAACAAGATATACGCTTTTGACAACTAAGGCTTAGTGTCTCATAGTCTGCTACTTAGCACATTTAAAAAGAGGCGGTTTGCCAAGCGCGAACCGCCTCTTTTTTTATGGGTGAATGCTAAGATGTGCATTCTGTTTTATTAGGAAGTACCGATTACCAACCGATTGAATCACTACCGGAGGAATTCTTTTCAGACCATAGCATTTTTGCCTGTTCTTTATCTTCTTTAGAAAACATGTTTTTGCAAGAAATGCACTGTTTGGCATAGATAGAGTTTTGTTTACCACATATTGCGCAGCTCATGAACTTGGGTCGGCATGCGTCACATTCCGGTCTGGTACATCCACCATAACACACAAGCAATCCCTTCATTTTTCATCTCTACCAAACGCATGATTCTACAAACAGTTATACAGATGCCAGAGCATGAAACGCATCTCGCACAACTAAACCTAGTAATCTTTTGATACATTCAGATAATTATTTGTGAATTTTAATTGGGGTGCAGATATTATTACCTGCACCCCAATTACCAATTAATTGATGAGTTCCATCAGTTTGGAAACATCATCCAGGTTCTCAAGATCGTCGACCAGAGCAACAATCTTATCAGCTGATTCCTTTGATACTTTTCCGCCAAATGCTACATTATAGTAGTATTTTTCCAGTAGCTTATCACGGTCAAATCGAGTCTGGTAGTAGTCTCCTAAAGGCATAATCGTCTCACCTTTAAGTACCTGACTGTCTTTAAGAACTACTTCAACATTTGCCTTGAAGGATCCTGCTGAAGCAGGTAAATCTCCAAGTACTTCGATCTTACTTAAAAGACTACCAATATTTGGATCCGTCATCTTATCGCTTGTGAAATGCTCGGGACGGATACCACCATACAAAATTGCGGTTGCTATGAGGAAGTCGATGCTAAATGCACCTTGATAGCTCATATCCATACCAAATTCAAATCCCTGACCAACAAACGATCTCACACCCTCTGCAACATGAATCGATACTTTTTCCACTTCATCCGGTGTGTAGGTTTTTCCATCCAAAGCCTTGAATGTCGCATCAATCGATCCGTGTGTTGCACGACATGAAGGCCAAGGCTTTATTACACAGTCCGCGAAATAACGCTCGCCAAATTTGGAGAAGGTTTTTTCTGGAGTCGGATTGGAATAAAACAGTCCAAAATATCCTCTTGGACCGGCTATCGGATCCACAAGACCTGGTGTGTATCCACAACATGCAAGTTGGGCGGCAAGAATACCACTCTTGGCAGAAAGTGCAATCGGCAGCTTAAATGTAACTTGCTTCTCAAATACATTTTGCATAGTTCCTGTCATCTGATTAACAGCAAGGGCATAGGCTCCATGGAGTTCTTCTTTTGTTAAACCCATGATAAGACCTGCAACAGTTGCCGCTCCGATCACATTTGCTGTTCCATTGCCATCAAAGTAATCATGTACAGAAAATCCTGATGCGTTTAATAAGCGAGTAGTAACATCGTCGGCAAGAATTAGTGCTCTAAGCAAATCCTTACCACTGCACGAGTAGCGCTCACCAACAGCCAGTGCCGTCGGAACAGTAGTACCACTGATGTGGGCAGCCGTCGAGGCTTCGCCTTCAATAACCGGCTCAGCATCAATTGCCTCAAAATCATAGGCACGCATAATCAGGCTGTTCAAAAAAGCAGCATGAGCCATAGGCAGTTTTATCCCATAAGTGGCAATACTGCTTTCTTTAGTACCGCCGATTGATTTGAAGAGATCGACAACATCGTCGGTATCACTAGCGTGACTCCCAATCATCATTACACCAAATGAATCGATTAGCCGTTCTTTGGCGCGAGATATGGACACGTCGTCCAAATCTTCAAATTTTGTATCAGCAATATAATTTACAAGTCGCTCGGTATAATTCTCTTCTACCATAGCACACACCTCAATTAACCTTCAATTTTCTTAGCTTCTGCAGCAGCTTTCCTCTTCTTTGTAACACTATCCATGTAAAATACTATTATCAGGGCAACAAAAACGAATGCCGCGCCAAGATAAAGTGCTGGGACATAGCTTCCAATAGATCCCTTTATAAAGCCACCAACATATGGTCCAAGAATCCAAGCGATACCGGTCATGATAACAAGAGTATTCATAATTTGACCCGCATATTTGGGACCAAAAAGAACCGGACCTGCAGACTGATGAAGCGGTGAAGTACCACCAAAGAATACGTATACAAGACAAACTGCAAATATCGCGCCTACTGCACTCGTGTATAGGAATGAGAAGACCAATAGTGCAATGATAAAGCCGATGTACAGAATTTTTAGGACTTTCCAAGGGCTGCCTAAACGTGTTGCCAAACCGCCCCAAATAGGACGCACAATAGCGTTTAGGATGTTGGCAATCGATATAGCTACAGCAACGACAGTGGTTCTAACCACAGCTTCTTCCATGCCGCCAATTGTAACTGTACCCTCGATAATGATGGTTGACATGTTCATTGCAAAGCAGAATCCACCAAAGCAGCAAAGGAACGTGCAGGCTGCCATACACCAAAAGTCAACAGTCCTGATAGCTTGCTTTAGATTAATACCTTCCGACTGACCCTCTGTTGCAATCGGAGGTTTGTATCCCTGAGGAACAAATCCGTCTTCGGGCTTTCTTTGTAATAGAACACCAAAAATGATAACGACTGCAATGCCGCCACCTATCATTACAGTGAATGCACCTTCCATGCCTACGATGGGAATAAGCGCAGTTGCTGCGACAGCACACCATACAGGACCCAGTGCGGGGCCTAGGTTTACAATGCCGATAGCCAAGCCGGTTTTGTCCGCACACCATTTAGCGGCAATTGGGTTTGCCGTGGTTGTATAATAACCGCAACCCCAACCGATTAAGAAGCTGCCCAAATACCAATACATTGAGAACTGCTCCCATTCTCCTACGCCTCCGCTGGAGAACATTCTCAGACAGAACAAAGCCGCAATCAGTAAGATAGTTGTAAAAGAATACATTATCTTGGGTCCGACCTTGTCTACAAGAAAAGCCGCTGTAATTGGCGCTACGATAAAATTACCAAAACCGACAAGGGATGCTCCGAGAGTAATTGACGCCATATTGGCAGCAGTAAGACCATACTGCTCCATGATATAGGGATAGAAAATACTCCAGGCATTTGTTATGACGATAGCTGTACCGATTAATGCTCCTGCAATCGGATAGAACCAGCGCAGCTTCTCTCCGAGTCCCTTATTGAGAACACTCATTGTCCCAACTCCTTTCCATTAACACTGTTGTTTAAATCATTTCATAAACTTCGGGTATTCATATGTTTTGTCCTAGTACCACCTCCTTTCGCGATTAACACTTGGGCAATAGACAAGATTTCTACTCTTGAATCCGATCTATTTCTTTTTTCTCTCGCTTACTAAACTTTCCAACTAGAGGAATAACAATGATCGGGAAAATGATTGCCTGCATTGTGAAGAATGGCATCCCCCAAAAACGTATAGCATCAAACAAAGCGCCCGGAAGCCACATGGATCCTGTTTGCAGTGTTAGAAACCCTAAAACAGTAGTCGCAAGCGCCACTACCATTCCGGCTATAACTCCGATTTTTGATACATTCTTCGAGTAGAGGCCCCAAAGCAGCGGAGCTAAAAAAGTTCCAGCTACCGCACCGATAGTCAGCTGAATTAAATTCAACATGACAGCAGGCGGCTTTAGCGAAATCAACAAGGCTGCGGCAATAAAGAGTACAGTTACCAACCGCATCGTTACTATTGTTGTGCTATCAGACATCGTTGGCTTTATTTTTGCTTTGATAAAGTCGATGACAATGGATGTAGATGCCGATAAACACAGCGCCGCTAATGTTGACATTGAGGCTGATAGGATAAGAATTATAAACAGAGTACTCAGTATCGTAGGCAATTTAGTGATAATGAGCGGTGTTATTAAATCAACACTCTGTGTTCCTCCATATGAAGGAATCTCATCAAAGAAAAGATGTCCAAATGCTCCAATAGAGCAAGCGCATACACAGATAACCACTGAGATAGATACGCACATAATGCGGGATAGTTTTATGGCTTTAGATCCATCGCTCACACCCAAGAACCTTTGAAGCATATCCGGCATGCCCCATGGACCCAAGCCAGTTGCAAGTAAAAGACTTAGTATGCCAAACCATTTCATTGGTGTGTCGGGCACAATATACCCAGGACTCATTTCATATAGAGCCACGGTTCCAGTGACCGGTCCACCAATCTCCGGTAAGTTAACCACAAACAGAACAACTAAAATTGAAGCGCCAAGAGTAATTATTCCTTGGACAAAATCGACTGACGTTATCGCTCGATAACCACCAAATAAAAGATAAAATCCAACAAAAAACGCCATCAGCGCATTTATCAACACATAGTTGATTCCAAATACCTGCTCGAAGAGAAAACTAAGCCCCATTAGCAAAGATGCAGCGTATGGGATAAAGAAAATGAACATTAGAATTGACGAATAGGTCTGTATGTTACGTATTGAATAACGAGCCTCAAGATAAGAAGGTATGGTAATTGTATTGGTTCTATCTGTTTCTTTGCGAATCCTATCGGCCAATATCTTCCAAGGCAGGTAAGTTCCTATAAATGTAGAAGCTGCCAAGCCAATGGCAATAGCAAAGACTCCATAATTCCAGCCAACAAATCCTGAAAAGCCAATAAAAATACCGGCAGAAAAATTTGCCATTGCATAAGAAAATGCTGTTTTGGCCGGACTAATGCTTCGCTCTCCAACCACAAAACCACTGACAGTTTTTGCCTGCCTTCTGGCTTTAATACCCATTCCAACTATCAAAACAAAATATAGTACAAATAACGTATATTTTATTACTTCTTCCACAAATCTATCTCCTATAAGTCTCTTTAATAAAATGGATCTTAATAGGGAATTAATTCTTTTTGAAGCGGCTCCGCAACCGAAGCCGCTTCAAGTTAATAAGAAACAGTTACTACTATGGAATGAATACGGCGGCTTCGTCTCCTAACTCAGCAAGCCTTTTTGATACGTCTTCGAGAGGAACAATTTCCATGCATTGTCCCAGACAATGTATGGTGCACGGAGCAACACCTCCGGTACTACGGCGCTCTTCGCATAAGTCACAAAGCTTTGACGGCACCGGAACATAGTTCCAAATCCATCCATCACCCATTTTTGCCGGACCATGCTCGGTTAATTTGATGCCCCATTCGCCCTCTGAAAAATCATGTTCATTTTTGCAGGTAACTTCACAGGCATGGCACCCCGTACAGTACTTATAATCGATTATCATCGCGTGATCTTTCATGTGATACCACCTTTCCGAACTGTAATCCCTTGCTAGGAATCAAGTCCATCGACCTTATAAATCTTGCACATAACGTTTTTGTAGGGAGCTCCAAACCCAAGCTTACCTATCTCTTTGTGAGGAATAAGGCTGTTGATGGTCGATTTCCAAACGCCAAACAAATTGGGCTCTTCGCCATCCTGCTCCGGATACCACCAACCATGTTGTGTATGAACGACTCCGGGTTTAATAATCTCCGTTATGCTTGCCCTTTCCACTGCTCTGCCTAATGGGTTTTCTACTGCGACCCAGTCGCCATCTTGAATTCCATATTTTTCCGCAGTCAGCGGGTTAATCTGAATCAAAGCATCCGGCATAATTTTGCGCAGCGTCTTGATCTGTCTATGCTCTGAATGGAATGAAGTTGTCTCGCGTCCACCAGTTGTCATGATAATCGGATACTCTTCTGCAAGGTCAGGCCTGCTATATGGTGTTAATGCGTTTTCTGCAAAGTAAGGAAGATTATCCTCTCCCCAATCCTCGTAAAGACTCGAACATAGTTCGATCATTCCTGTTGCGGTATTAAATCCCTCATACCCATCAGGACGAAGCAGACCTTTTTCATACTTCCGGTACTCAAAGGCATTCATGTGCCAGCCTTCTTCTTGAAGATCTTCGAAGGTGATTCCCATGGCAGGTTGAATCTGCTGGGTAAAGAAGTCTGCAATAGTCTCCCACGGCCATGCATCAGGATTGAGACGCTTTCCTATCCAGAAGCAAATCTCGAGGTCAGACTTACAGTCGCCAACCTCAACACACTTATTCATTGCAGAGACCATATGAGTGTTACGACCAAAGTGCGGAAGTACAACACCCTCATGTTCTGCAAAAGTGGCAACCGGCAAGAAAATATCAAACAAGGCCATTGCTGTAGGTGTCATAAAGAGATCCTGGCCAACATTAAACTCCATCTTACGTAGAGCGTTGTACCATCTCTTAGGCTGAGCATTGGTCGTATTTGCCAACATATTGCTTCCAAAGTACCAAGCCATCTTTAGCGGATAAGGATCTTCGGTCTCCAGAGCATCTAAGATAAGGTCTGGATGAGCGGTAACGTGTGCGGCTTGGAATCCCGGATATTTTTGAAGTCCGATCATCTTTGCCCTGATATCAGGCTCAAGCAGATTTGCACATTCATAGCGCCACTTGCCCATAAATGAAGCAGGTACGGACAAGGTGTTTCCGCCCGGAATATCAAAGTTTCCGCAAATGGCAATCAAAGCCATGATTGTATGACCAACTTGTGTACCGTTAGAGTTTGTATCAACGGCAAGTCCCCACATGATTGCAGAAGGACTATTGTTTGCATAAAGGCGAGCTACAGCAATAATGTCTTCTTTAGGTACTGTCGTAATCTTTTCAATTTCATCAAGCGTGTATTCGTTTACACGTTGTTTTAACTCATCAAAACCGTGTGTCCACTTCTCAACAAACTCTTTATCGTATAGTTCCTCGTTCATGATGACTTGAAGCATACCGATACCAAGTGCTGCATCTGTTCCGGGGCGAAGTTGAAGAGTGTACTCCGAGCGAGCGCCTACCCAAGTAATGCGTGGATCGACGGTGATGAATTTTGTGCCACGCTTCATAAGGTCAATCAGGGAGTGTCCAAAGAAACCATCAGGATTGGAGAAGAGTGGATCCTTGCCCCAGAGTATGACGTACTTTGGTACTTCATATTGCGGGTCATCGTAGCGCCCCTCCAGGAACTGAGCATAATCGATCTCTGGATATCCTGCACCAAGCAAGAAGTCCGCCACTGAACACCTAGGTCCATAGCAAGAGTCACCAGACATTGGGAAGCAACTATTTGGTGATCCAAATACTGCATATGTTAGAGAAGTGTGATACAGAGTTGCCTCTCTACCTGTCCCCTGAAATGTAACGATTGACTCGCGTCCATATTGATCCTTGATAGCCGTCCACTTTTCAACGATCATATCGAGAGCGTCGTCCCATGAAATTGGCTTCCATGCATCTTTGCCGCGATCTTTTGGATCTCTATACAGCGGTGTGGTAATGCGACTCTCATGATACATATACTCAGGAAGAGTCAAACACCGTATACATAGGCGTCCGTTTGTAATCGGATGATCAGGGTCACCTTCTACCTTAACAACCTTTCCATCCTTAATGGTCAAATACATTCCGCACCCAACTGGATGATCACCCGGAGGGGACCACGCACAGGTGCGCATCTTGACCGTTCCGTCCTCGCAAAAAATGTTTCTTTCAGACATGCCTTCTCCTTTCATACTTTTACTGTCTGGATGCTATTTGATTCTTTGAGTCTATGGTGTAGGCGGTTTTGGAGGCGTAGGTGCCTGTGGAGCACCTGGTGCCGGCGGTGCTGACGGTGCGCCCGGTGCCTTAGGTGCACTCGGCTGTCCCGGCATCCCCGGAGGCGCGACAGCCGCCTCAAGCTCGGCTTTACAGAAAGGACATTTCTTTGGAAGTTGTCCGTTTGTTGGATTGATCCGCTTTCCACATGCAGAACACTCCACCGGACCGACACCTACCTCAGCTGGTCTGAAACACATAAGCGTTCCCCTTTCATGGGTTATTTAAAACATTTTAGAAATCGATGCGATTATACGAATTTCTTTGTGACTGCAATAAATGCGAATAACGACAAGCACTTTGCCAAAAAAGCCAATCCGTTAGTCAGAAACTGACTAATCATGTGCCAAGTGCAACATCATGGAAAGCGCAAATAGACTCCCCACGCGAGAGTTACAATAGAGATATGAAAATTGGATAAGTTCTATAGCAGATTTTTATAACACAAGAGCTTGATGTCGCAGAAAGCGTTATTCCACTAAAGCACTGTCGATTATGTTCATCAGTTCTTGTTGAGAGTGTATCCCCATTTTGCTGTATATACTGTAGATGTGGGTTTTTGCAGTTGATGATGAAATACAGAGAATACGAGCAATGTGCTCGGCATTGCGACCTTTGTACAACAGTTTAAATACCTCACTTTGCCGTGGAGTAAGGTCGTATTTGTCGGCAATTTCCTCGGCCTTAAGCTTGAACGCGCCCGAAGAATTTATTGCTCCGGATTCTCCAAATTTTCTCTGAAGAGCCGGTAGAAATATCGCTGCCAGCACAACAGCATAAGCACCGCAAAAGCCGATAATTGACATAGACATCTCGCTTACAAAGTACGTCATGATTGAGTTGGGGAAAGCAAAACCAAACAAAAATCCAAAACAATGAAGTGCACTGGCATATGAACCTTCAAAAAAGTCAAGCGTCTTTTCATTCATTATTCTACGTAAAAGAGACTCTAACGCATAGTTGAAATGCCTAATCATGATAAATAGCAAGATACAGCCACAAATCATCACACCAAATCCATTAAAGATGGGTAAAAAGTAGAAACAGGGCACCAAACCGATCGCCGATAGCTGGATGAGAAAACTTTGACTAAAGCGCTTTTTTCGCGCAACATCAATTATCATTAAAACGCCTGCAAGAAAGAAAGAACACGCGATGATAATAAGGTTTTGCTGATGGCTAAACGACATGCCGGTAGGCTGCTGGAATGATTGCAAAATCAAAAATGCCGTCAGACCCAGAAAAAAACTCTCAACGGAGATTACCAATGCTCGGCTAACTTTAATTGTGATCTTTTGTTTTAGACGATCAGTTGCAAACAACTTTACACTTCGAGGTTTGAGTAAAATGGAGGGTATACTAAGCAACAATGAAAGTGCTAAAATCGCAACCGTTATAATATCTCCAACGAAGACATCAATACTTGCGATTAGCCCAATAATCACTGAGCACACCACTACAGGCAGCCATACCAACTTATGATAATCCTTTACGCTGGGCAAGAATAAATCCCAAAGCGACTTAAGCGAAACAAAACCTACAGCCATAAAAAATATGCGCAGAAATATGTTAGAAGAAAGATACCCAAAAGAATAAGCACACAGAGATATAAAAGCGAGAATGAGATAAACGTTCATCGATGTAATGCGGTTGCGCGAGAAAAAATATAGAGCAAATAGAACTCCGGCGATTGCAACGAACAACGCCGTGTAAACCCATGTGTGCGGGTAGCCATCTATAAGACCAAATGACATTAAGGGGTTTGGCTGTAAAAATAAAACACAGTTCATCCATGAGTAACAACATGCATGTCCAAATAAACCTATGTAAGAACGTTGAAGAAAATTCATGCTACCTGCCCCACTATCACAGAAATATACAATTCTCTTTATACATTTTGACATTTAAACAAATGTGCACTACGATTACAGCAGAGTACGATCTTTGCACTTTTTACGATTTCCCCACCCGTTGCAGAAAGCTTTTGGATCACCTTGCCCACAGCAATGTCAGTATAACGTTCCTGCGATGGGAATTGCAATATGGCTTAAATTCATGAAATTGGTATTATGAGATTTATTTCCACTTATGTTTCTATAACCATTAGTATTCTAAATATGATGGAAAAGCATAAACAATCAAGCCCAAGGGTCTATAAATGGCGCTAAAATATACGCTAACATACATAGCCTGCCTATGCTCGGGAAGTGGAGGTGAGACCATCCCAGTAGGATTGATTCGAAACTAAACCGAATTTTGGATATTGTCACAATGAGATACTGCAAACATTTAGTACTCGGGACATAACAGCTTGTATTTTTAGATGCAAAGTGCTGAAAGAGGTTATATGGACATTACACGCATGAGAGAATTTCAACGTTTTGCCTGTAGCTTAAATTTTACTCAAGCCTCTATTGAACTCAATCTTTCACAATCAAATCTTAGCAAGCACATAAGATCCATAGAGCTGGAGCTTGGTTGCGACCTAATAGACAGAGGCACGAGAATCTCTCTAACTCCTGCAGGAAATCATTTTTTATCGCGAACGAGCCATATTCTAAATATCTACGACTCGCTTCTGGAGGAGTGTAAAGTCATTAAGAACAGTAAAGCAGAGCTGGTATTCCAAGACCCTCACATAGTAGATGAAGCAACTGAGGCATTTTGCCAAATGGCAGAGGACTTTCACCAGCATGCACCTTCAGTGCCGATCAGGTTTTCGCGTATTCGAAAAAACAGCCTTGAAAATACACTGATAAAACATGGAATGGACGTTGCCTTAGCTTATGATGGCGGTGATATACAATCTGTAATTCAAAAATATGAGAGTAATGGTTTTTTTGCTAAATACCTAGCCTCAGAGCAAGCAATAATTTGGTGTGACAATGATAGTGAACTGGCTGAGAAATCCCTGCTTACTGTAAGTGACCTAAAGGGTGTTCCGGTAATGGCTCAAAGCAGAGAATATGACCCTTGCAGAGAGGCGCTTTTAACTACGTGTGCTGACTACGGCTTCAAACCTGATTTATGTTTTTGCCAAGCAGACATTTTTATAGACTTCTTATATGCTGAGGGACATGGGGGTGTTTACTTTTTACCAGAAAGTTATGCTTCAGATCGAAGGTTGAAAATCAAAAGGAACCGTTCATTTCTTCGCTTTAAAGACGGTGATGTAAAAATCCATGTTTTTGCCGTAATGTGTCAGCCGGAGAACGAATCTCAGAAATTGTTTTATGACTTCTTATTCGGACATTCCAGTAAATAAGCTGTTGCTTATATTTGGGGGTTTAGCAGGATATGCCGTTTCCCTGGTTTCGTGCTGCTCGCTCGTATTGATTCAATTCGGCTCTGATCAGCTTGCAGCCGAAAGCCCTTATGCAATCATATCCTTCCTGGAGATATCTCTATTACTTTCACTCGGGAAGCATGCAAGTGACTTTTTTCACCAAACCACCGGCTTTCACACTCTTGTCATAATTAGTCTTTTGGCAATTGTAGGCATTCTTCTTACAAGTAACGCATACGATTTTGCTCTATTGATACATGCTTCTTTGATTGCGGTTGCCGGTTGTGCATTTCTGTTTATCTGGACACCATTTTTAAGCATTGTCCCAAGAAGACCACTTCTGATCATCATTGCAGCTACTTTTGCATTATTAGGAGTTCTATTTTTCTGTATCAGCCTGTGCTCGGCACAAGTTTTTTTTATAACTATTGTTTTTTCTGCAACCATATCTAGTATCTGCGCAGTTATTTCTAAAAGTAAGCTGGATGTCAATGTTGAGTCTGTTTCGGCTTCCATAAGCAAGCAAAGAGTTGAAACTAAAAGGCACGGGACTCTTAGCAGCCTTTTTCTCACCGGCTTTGCTTGTGGCGCTTCTGGATGTACTATGTTTTTCGTTGCCCAAACATTGGGTCAGGCTTTGTTTGCGATGGGTGTAGCGTTCATCGTCTCATCCGCTCTCTCAATAGTGTTTCGCTATAGGTTTGAATACCAGTTCGAAACCATATTGAGGCGGTTCTTTTCAATTCTTCTTTCAGCTGGTTTTATGGCAATACCATTTATTGAGCCACAGTATCAGGTTATTTGCTGCACATTCACATTAAGCATCTCGCTGTGTTTGTTTATGGTGGTCTTTGGTGCCATCGCAGAGACTGCCCGCTTTATTTCTATCTCCGCGATTTGGCTCATGGGTCTTGAAGGTTGCATAATTGCTGGCGGATTAACACTCGGAACTCTCTTTTTATGGTGGGGTCTCGGTATTTCGCCAATTCCGTTAGCACCAGTAATATCGTGTCTTGGTTTTGTTTTTGTAATTAGTATTTTGCAAATGTTTATAAGCGAAAAACGATATCTGGTTCCCGAAGAGCTTGTTTACGAGCAAGTACGGAAAAGCAAAACAGAGGAAACTCAAGAAACTATAGAAAGTGATCTAGTGGAATCAGCTGATTACACTAAAAACGTTTCATGGCGAAAGAAGATCGATGCTCTCGCTGAAATATATGACTTAACTCCCAGACAAAAGCAGATAGTTGATCTATACGCCAAAGGACGAAGTATGGGTTTTATCGCTGATGATTTTGTTGTATCTATCTCGACCATTAAAACTCATATCTATCACACTTNNGAAACTTAATGTTCATACCAGACAAGAACTCCTTAATTTGATTGAGTCAATGAGTCTTAGTAAGAAATAAATAAAAGTGAAGTCGAGTTTTTTCAACTTCAGTATTTTGTGTTGAGCACCAAACAGCAACCTACCGTCTTATTTCAAACTAAGGTTCAGCAAACTTGCTTGTAATTACGTTGCTTTTCAATTGTTCAGTATTTTCTACCGATAGACTTCATAACCACACCGTATAGACTTTAGATAAGTGTCAGCAAACGAGCTGACATCTTAAAGTTTTCTTTCAAATGCTAGAAAGGAGAATTCATGTCGGATTATCGAGATAAGATCGACACCAGTATTTATCCGAAGACATGGCAGTACGTTGAAGGGGGTGACACCGTAACCCGTACAACTCAATGGAGTGCGCCCGGATGCCATGATGGATGCGGAGTTCTGCTCCATACCAGAGACGGAAAAGTTGTTGGAATCGAGGGCGACCCCGACAACCCCTTTAACATGGGCACACTTTGCATGCGTTGCCTTAACATGGAAGAGCAGGTTAATCACGACTCACGCGTCAAATGGCCGCTCAAGCGTGCAGGCGAGCGTGGCGAAAACAAATGGGACAGAATCTCTTGGGAAGAAGCTCTTGATCTAATTGAAGAGAAGGTTCGCTATTTCCAGAAAAACTATGGTAACGAAAGTATTTGTACCCTTAAAGGAACCGGTCGCAATACTACTTGGCAAACTGCATTTATCGCAAATGCAGCTTTTCAAACGCCTAACTTCTCGTGGGGCTTCTTGTCGGGCGATGCATGCTATATGCCTCGTGCAGCTCTTATGGTAGCTCTTAATGGGTCATTTCTTGTAGCCGACTTCTCTCAAATGCTTCCCGAGCGCTACGATGCAGAAGAATGGGTTCGTCCCGAGCTCTGCATCATCTGGGGCAATAACCCTATCGTCTCTAATGCCGATGGTTTTCTTGGTCATTGGATTGTCGAGTCCATGAAGCGCGGTACTCGTTTAGCAGTCATTGATCCTCGCCTTACATGGATGGCTGCACAGTCAGATCATTGGTTAAGAATAAGACCGGGAACAGACGCTGCTTTAGCCTTAGGTATGCTCAACGTTATCATCGAAGAAGGTCTTTNNTAGATCTCTGGTGTGCCGGATTTGATGAGTTTGCAGAGTCTTGCAAGCCCTATACACCAGATAAAGTTGCAGAGATATGCTGGGTAGATAAAGAGCAAATAATTGCCTTGGCCAGAGATTATGCAACAGCTAAGCCTGCTTCAATCCAGTGGGGTCTGGCGCTTGATACATCAGTCTCATCTATTCCGGCATCACATGCTCTAACCGGTCTTTGGACCATTACCGGAAACTTGGACGTTCCGGGTGGTAATATCTTCGCCGATCATGCATTTAATATCAATCTGACAACGTCTATTGGTTCGGAGTGGCTGAGTGATGAGTTAAAGGAGAAACGCCTGGGCAACAAGGAATACAAACTAAGAAGCTATGGTATTGCAGCTTCAGCTAGCCCAGATTTACTTCTTCTTGCCTTGGAGTCCGGTAAACCGTATCCAATAAAGATGACATTCACCTTGTCGTCTAACCCAATTGCCAACATGGGCGCAGAAGCCCCTCGCATATATAAAGCAATGAACAATGCGGAGTTTAACGTCAATGTAGATCCTTTCCTGACCCCCACCGCAGTTGCTACAGCCGACCTGGTATTACCCGCAGCTATGAGTTGCGAACGAGATAGTTCTCGTGTCTGGTGGCTGCCACTCCGCTCAATTTCAAAAATTACCACTTATCATGAGGCGAAATCTGATGAAGAAATTGCGTTTTTACTAGTCAAGCGTCTCAATCCCGATGCCGGTACATGGGACACCGTACCTGATATGATGACCTGGTTTTTCTGTAATCAAGGAAACGCAGGGATTACACATGAAGAGTTGCGCGAAAAAGTATATGTTTGGCCGGAAAGATATCAGTACGAGAAGTTTAAAAAAGGACTGTTGAGACCTGACGGACAGCTTGGTTTCAATACTCCATCGGGACGAGTTGAACTTAAATCTACAATTCTCGAACTCGGAGCCCTTAATCCTCTCCCTTACTATGAAGAGCCACACGAGAGCCCTTATTCAACACCAGAGCTGTTTAAAGAATATCCATTTGTTCTAACAACAGGTGCGCGTTCATGGGAATGGTTCCATTCAGAACATCGACAGTACCCAACCATGCGCCAATTCCATCCCGACCCTTTGGTTGAGATGAATCCGGAAGCAGCCGAGCGACTGGGGCTAATTGAAGGCGATTGGGTTTGGATCGAGAATATGCGTGGCCGTTGCCGTCAAAGAGTTCACATGAATCCAACTATGGATCCTAGAGTTGTCCACGGCGAGCATGGCTGGTGGTTCCCTGAAAAAGAAGCAGCAGAGCCAAGTTTGTACGCCACTTTTGATTCAAATATCAATAACCTAACCGCAGCATGTCAAGATGCTCCATCTGGATACGGGGCTCCCTATAAGAATACGATTTGTAGAGTATACAAGTGCACACCTGAGAATAGCGAAATTACTCCTACAGAACAGGTGACGAGGTTAGGAGGGTTCGGATATGTCTTCCAGTCAAAGTAATGAGCGCAAGGGATTATTGATAGATTACCAGTACTGTACAGGTTGTCATTCCTGCGAAGTAGCCTGTCAAAAAGAGCATGGTCTGGGTATTGGTGAGTTTGGCATAACAGTAATGAAGGACGGCCCCAGAAAACTCCCTAATGGACGTTGGGAATACCGTTACATACCGGCACCAACATTGTTATGCGATTTATGTGAAAAACGTGTTAGCGCAGGAAAGAAGCCGACTTGTGTTCATCACTGCCAATCGCAATGCATGGCGTATGGAACCGTAGACGAACTTGCAGAAATTCTAAAGACTAAACCACAACAAATGATGTACGTTCCACAGTAATAAATTAGAAAACGGTGTTAAGCCGTTCTTACGTGACATAAAGCCGGTCAGGAAGACTACCTGCCCGGCTTTTTAATCCAAAAAAAACATCTTGTTCAGCGGGAATTCGATTGTCACCGTAGTGCCGTGTTGTGTGCTGCCCTCTTTTGCTTCTTCCACAGTTTGTGACTCTATCGACATCTTGAGTTTCATCTTCTCGCTTAGCGTTTTGCATAGATATAGACCGATGCCGGTAGATTTGGCAAAGCTCCTACCATTGACCCCGGTAAAGCCTTTTTCAAACACACGCGCAACGTCAGTGGATGGAATACCTATGCCGTTATCGGCCATGTGTAAGACGACCTTGCTTGATTCAAAGCCGGAATCAGACGTCTGGGCACTAAAACGTATTTCCGGCGTATGCTCCTCAGATAACGGCAGATGATATTTAATGCTGTTAGAGATTATCTGCCCGATGATAAAGTCCAACCATTTTGGATCGGTGTAGACCTTTATGTCCAGTCCATCAAAGTGCGGCATGATGCCGTTTTCTATCAACATGCGTGACTGTTTTTTTACAGCTCCTTTTACCACCAAGTCCAAGTCAACCAATTTGATGCTGTAGTCTTTTTCTACTGTCGTCGAGCGTGCGTAATACAAAGCTTGCTCAACATGCGCCTCAATGCGATCTAATTCATGCGATAGCAGCTTAGTTATATCACTCTCATTGTTGCCAATGGTAAGTCGCGAAGCCGCTATAGGTGTCTTGACTTCGTGTATCCAAGTTTCCACATAAACTCGATACTCGTCAGACGCGGCTCTATACTTTGCTATCCGGTCGTTCATATCTTTTGTTGCTCTGGCCAAAGCATCATACGTAAGCTGACCCTCGACAAATATTGGCCGCTCCAGATGTTCGGTCACATAGTAGCTATCCTTGCCGATGTCTATAGCGGTTTTCAAAGATGAGTAAAAACGCCTTCTTACCAAGTAATCCCACGTTGTTGCTACCAAAAACAGCAACAACAATGCAGCGGCCGCAGCAAACAGGATCCCGGTATCCACACCTGCAACCCAAAGCAGCAATGCAACAATGCCCTCGGCTAGTAGGAACAAGAAAATTGCCATTGCCTTGCTGCGCATGTAGTCACGAAGTTTCATGTTTATTCCTCACAGTGTCCGAAAGCTCTTCTTCTGTCCGCATATCCCCCTGTCATTCCCGCATCTCCCCCCTGTCATTCCCGCGAAGGCGGGAATCTAGTTTTACATAAAGTATTTACCATTTATAATGGATTCCCGCCTTCGCGGGAATGACAGTTTGGGTTAGGCGCAAGGTTTTCGGATAGTCTGTCCTTGATGCCCACCAGATCACCATCTGCGCTTTCATCTGCCTGAGCACTCTTTATGTAATAACCAAGCCCACGTTTAGTGTGCAGGTAATCCTTAACACCTATGCGTGCCAACGTGGAGCGCAAACGGTTTACATTAACTGTGAGAGTGTTGTCATCTATGAACTGGTCGGACTGCCAAAGTTCGTTTTGCATTTCTTCGCGGCTGACGATGTTTTCGGCGTGTTGCATAAGCACTTGCAGTATGCGCATCTCATTTTTGGTCAGTTCTGCACTTTGCTCACCGTAAGTTACTTGACTTTTTGCCGGATCAAGTTCAAGGCCTTCGTAACTAAAAAGCAACGTGGATGCCACTTTGTCTGAGCGCCTAAGCACACTTGCGATCCTAGCCAACAATATCTGTGGACTATATGGTTTGGTGATAAAGTCGTCAGCACCAAGGTTCATACTCATCAGCTCGTCGAGATCACTATTGCGACTGGTAACAACAATAATCCCCACATCTGAACGGTCACGCAACTCTCTGCAAATTACGTGACCATCAACGTATGGCAAATTGAGGTCAAGAAGCACGATATCGGGAACAGCCACCAAAACATCTTCCACCACTGTCCTAAAATCCGTACTTGTTATAACTTCATATTTGTTGCGCGACAGCAAAATAACCAGCTCATCGCGTATCTGCTTGTCGTCTTCAACAATAAATACCTTTTGCATAACTATACCTGACGGTCTTCTCGCACTTCTTTAAGCAATAATCTACTCGTCTGACAAAATATTAGGTAAAATTCGTATTCTATATTACATCAATTGACAAAAATATCTACATAAGGAGTATGGGGTATATGTTTGAGCTATGTGAAATGAACGATACTCAACGTTTAGAATGCATGCATATTTTTAATAGGATTATCGAGGAAGGTGAGACTTATCCGTGGGATGAGCCTTTGACTGAGCAAGTTTTAGCTGATGTGTGGAAACCTAGGGAACCGGTGTGGGGTGCAGTTGATGCGGACGGCACAGTGCTTGGATTTGCACACATACATCCTAACGGCTTTGGCAGAACCGGACATATCGCCAACTGCGGTTATGCTGTTGATGGCACAACACGTGGCATGGGCATAGGCAAGGCTTTGGTTGCAAAAAGTATTGATGTCGCACGCGAAATGGGCTTTAAAGGCATCCAGTTTAACGCTGTCGTAGCCACCAACACAGTAGCAGTAAAGCTCTACGAATCCTTTGGCTTTAGTATCATTGGCACAATCCCGGGCGGCTTTCGCTTGGGCAACAACGACACACCCACCTACGTGGACAGGCATATCATGTACCTGGAGTTATAGTAAAACAATTGGAGGCTTCGGTAGTTTGTGTGGT
>DBCW01000150.1:16992-18426 GCA_002293265.1 Eggerthellales bacterium UBA948 | reverse complement strand
AGACCATTTTTTGGGTGCCCATTCGTCCTGGACTAAACTATTCTCGAGTCCTTTCGCCCGCACCATCGTAAGTCTCAGCATTTGAGATATCATAGCCCCCTTATCAGCTAAAACTCACGAAAAGCTCTGTAACAACATCCAATAGTTACAAAACTACTCTGTATAGGATTTTGAATGATTAGCGATACTTCATTTTCTTGCAGAGCCGTCGCTTGGTGACTATGAGATAATGAAGATTCGCTCTTACGGAAGCAGCCCTTCATGGAATATGCGTGTTGAGTTCTCACTGAAAGAATTCAAATAGCCGCAAACGAGATATTGGGTTACTGTTTGTAAATGAGATTGGCGGTATGGCACAGTGAGCAAAACATCGATTCGTTTTTTTGACGACAGGGAGGTACGCGCTGTTTGGGATGACGAAAATTCCAAATGGTGGTTCTCTGTTCTAGATATTGTTGGTGTTTTACGTAATGAAAGTGACTATGAGAAGAATCGCAACTACTGGAAGTACTTAAAAGCCAAGTTAAAGAAGGAAGGTAGCCAACTGGGTAGTGTCACTACCCAGTTCAAATTCATCGCCCCGGACGGCAAGAAGCGTTTGGCGAATGTGCTTGATAACGATGGCATTATCGAACTTGCCAAAAGCTTTCCTGCGGCCAAGGCAAGCCGCTTCATCGAATGGTTTACTTACTCTGATGACACTGTCGACGGCAAAAGCAAAAGCAAGGCTTACTCACTTTTCGATAGCTCGCTATTTAACACCATTGAGGTTGGAACTGTAAAGGGCTTGCAACAGATACATGGTTATCTATTTGGTGGACTTTATGATTTTGCCGGAAAGATACGTACGCTCAACATTGCTAAAGGAGGCTTTCAGTTTGCAATGGTGCAACACCTTCCAAAGTCGCTGCAAGCAATTGAACAAATGCCGGAGAGTAGTTTTGAAAAAATCATAGACAAATATGTCGAGATGAACGTTGCGCATCCGTTTATGGAAGGCAACGGCAGAAGCATGAGGATATGGCTTGACCTAATCCTAAAAAAGAATCTGAAGCTTTGCGTGGATTGGAGCAAGGTAGGCAAGAAAGAATACCTTAATGCGATGATAGAGAGTGCCACAGACAGTGCATCGTTAAAGACCTTGCTAGAGCCTGCGCTGACAAACAAGATATTTGATCGTGAGGTATTCATGAAAGGTGTTGATTACTCCTATTACTACGAACAAAACAGTGACGTCATTGCAAGTGAAACAAAGATGCAAAAGATATGAACTAAACCACAAGGTCTGCTTACCGACTGCCAAGTTATTACTTGTTAATACTTTGTTTCCAAAAGCTCTGAAAAACTCCCCGACCACGTCGCAGTTGGCTACGCTGAAATTTTGAAACCCAGGCAAGCTGGATTTGAAAATAACACTTCGCCACTGCTCCTTCT
>DBCW01000150.1:12371-16962 GCA_002293265.1 Eggerthellales bacterium UBA948 | reverse complement strand
CGAGTCCTTTCGCCCGCACCATCACAAATCTCAGCACTTGAGATTTCGTCACTCCTTTTATCAGCACAAGCACGCAAAATACAAAATAACCCGCACCTAGTTGTCTGGTTGAAGAGATCCCTTGATATGCAGAAATCATCTTGCGCCCGGTTTGATCAATAGAATCTAGAGTAAGCCAAATAGTAGATGGTGCGCAATAAATAATACGTTATAATAACGCTCGCACATGGGAAAATATGCTTTATGTTTTGTGAGCCAATGAGTTAATACTGGGCTTGCGTATAACAGGCGCGCTAGTGGGGAGTATTTAGGGTAAGGGAGTCAGAGTGGCTCCCTCGGGATAGCGAAGTAGGTGCTCCACTTCTAATGAGGAGAGTAAATCGGGTGCTGTTAACGCAACTTATTTTTGTTGTGTTAGCTTTTGTGGTTATGGTCATATTAAGCCTCACGTTTATGAGCAACACTATGCGTGCAAGTCTGGTGCGCAATGCCGAAGCAGTGTTGTTGCTAACAGAAAATCATATTCTTGAGACCCTTGAGGGTTATGAGTCTGCAATGGGGACTTATGCAAAAGATATGCAACAAAAGCTTGACCAGGGCGAGAATGCACAACAGCTACAGGAGTATATCGAAAGTGCAGTGCATTATAGCTTTGTTGACGGTGGCGGGAACTCCGGAGTACAGGATTTCTTTGGCTATTTGGAGACCTTGCCGGGCGGAGCCGCTATGATCGGCGGTAGTGGCAATCAATTAAGCGCAGATTATAATGCGACAGAGCAGAAATGGTATCAACTTGCAATTGAGGCAAAAGGGGAGATTGCAAAAACTGTACCCGTACTCGACGACGATGGCCACACCACTTACATTTATGCACAAGCCTTATCGGATAGAGCCGGCAAGCGCCAAGCTGTGATTTGCATGCAGGTAAATATAGATTTTTTGGGGCAAAATGTGGTGGACACGGCGCTTAATCAAGGCGGCTATGGCATGCTGATAAATCAGGATTGGCAGGTGCTCTTTCATCCCAATGAAGCTTTTAAGGGCATGGATATGCGTGACCCTATCATTCCGATCTCAGAGCTCGCAAAGGATCTGGAGCAAGGTCTAGCTGTTGTTGAACGACCTGTGATTTCTTATACGGGCGAACCCGCTCTTACATTTTTTCGGACTCTGGCTGACGGATGGCATCTTGGACTCGTCACGCCCGAAAGCCAGTACTATGAGGGTTTAAGCAATGTGGCTATCATTATTTCAATAACCGCTTTAGGTCTTGCAGCAATACTGATCACAATCTTGATTCGTCTTGATGCGGCGAGAGCGCGCAGCGATGAGGAGAGCCGACAAAAGAGCATGTTCTTGGCAAACATGAGTCATGAGATTCGTACGCCAATCAACGCAATTGTAGGCATGGCTGCCATAGGTAAAGCGGTTGGCATGGCTGAACGTAAAGATTACTGTTTCTCAAGGATTGATGAGGCATCTCGCCATCTTCTTAGTGTTATTAATGACATCTTAGATATATCCAAAATCGAGGCCAATAAGATTGAGCTTTCACCTACCGATTTTGTTTTTGAAAAAATGCTCAGACACGTAGTGGATGTCAACAACTTCCGTATCGACGAAAAGCATCAAGAACTAAAGGTTTCCATTGACAAGAAGATACCACGTGTTTTATTTGCGGATGAACACCGCATTATGCAAGTCATTACAAACCTGCTTTCAAATGCAGTTAAATTTACGCCTGAAAACGGAAGTATTAGTCTGAAAGCTGCGCTTCTTGAAAAAAACGAAAACGACTACATCTTACAGATAGACGTGCAAGATAGTGGCATCGGAATCGGAAAAGTGCAGCAAGATAAGATCTTTAAATCGTTTGAGCAAGCCGAATCCTCTACAACTCGTAAATACGGAGGAACAGGACTTGGTCTGGCCATATGCAAAAGTATTGTTGAGCTTATGGGAGGAAAGATTTGGGTTGAATCAGAACTAGGACAGGGTTCAACTTTTGCTTTCACGTTACATGCGCAGCTCGGAGATGAAGAAAAATATGGCTATTTCGAACATAGGTTAAATTGGGATAATATTCGCATCCTCATCGTTGACGACGATGAGGATATACTTGAGTATTTCCAAGAGATCACAAGAAGTTTTGGCGCAAAGTGCGAGGCAGCAAAAAGTGCAGCTGAAGCATATGCATTCATTGAAGAGAACGGTAGCTATGACGTTTATTTTATAGACCTTAAGATGCCTAAAATCAATGGCATCGAGCTAACAAGGGAAATCAGAAAGCGTGAAAGTGATCCAAAGGATGCAGTTATTATTATGATTTCTTCCGCCGATCCAAGTGCGGTAGAAGCAGAGGCAAGTGAGGCTGGAGTAGATAAGTTTTTGATTAAACCCATTTTTCCTTCTGCTATCACAGATGTTATACAAGAAAGCATCAGTGCAAGCGGAGATCTTGCCGAGAGGCTTAATACAGATAGGCTTGGGGTGTTTGAGGGTTATCGAATTCTTTTAGCTGAAGACGTAGAGATCAATAGTGAGATTGTTGTCGCCTTGCTCGAGCCCACGCTACTAGCTATCGATATCGCAGAAAACGGTGTTGAAGCCGTACAGAAGTTTATGCGAAAACCTGATGACTACGACCTCATCCTCATGGATGTACAGATGCCGGAGATGGATGGAATTGAGGCTACACGACAAATCCGGTCTTTAGATATAACCCGCGCAAAGGAGATACCCATTGTTGCTATGACTGCAAATGTGTTTAAGGAAGACGTGGAGCGTTGCTTGGAAGCAGGTATGAACGACCATCTGGGAAAACCCTTGGATGCTGACGCTATGTTGCAGATGATAGGTAAGTACCTCAAAGGTAAATAATCTGACAAGCAGTAAATAAGGTCAAATTAACAATCAGTCATGCTAGACTACATTGATGCAGTAGCAATGGCATGTAAAAGCATTTTTACATGGATAATCGCAGATGACAAAGGTATTTGATGGACTTAGACGTTGTTTTTGACGTATGGTTAGATCACAGTTAAGGAGGTTACGAATGATGGATATCGGCAAAAAGATTCAAGAGGCGAGGCTCAAAGCGAAGCTAACACAAGAGCAGTCCGCGGAAGCGCTTGGCGTTAGCAGACAGACAATATCAAATTGGGAAAATGAAAAAACTTACCCCGATATTATCAGCGTCGTCAAAATGAGTGATCTGTACTCCATCAGCCTCGACCGATTATTGAAAGAGGAAACGGCTATGTCAAACTACCTAAGTTATCTTGAAGAAAGCACCAATGTAGTAAGAAGTAAGAACAGGTTTGCAAAACTCATCATCATAATTTCGTATCTCGCAATATGGGCAATTGCGCTGATTGCATTCTGGTTTTTTACCGATGCGTCAGACGCAATGGGATATGGTCTTATGTACCTGTGGGTTTTGCTTCCTGTTACAACTTTTGTTTTGTCTTTGCTAATTGGACTAAACGACTACTGGGGCAGATTAAAATGGGTATCCGCAGTCACATTTGGTGTAATGTATATGCTCGCAGAGTATGCCACATTCAGTGCGGCAAATATGAATACATTTGGAACAATTAATGCGCCGAGCTTTGAAATGGTTTTAATAGGCGCCATCATATCCGCCATAGGACTGGGAATCGGAACAGCAGTAAAACGTGTTGTGAAACAGAAATAGATACAGCTTGAGGTTATGTCAAAAGCCATAGGATGCAAAGTTTCCTATGGCTTTTATAAATACGATCTCAAAGTCGAGATTAATGTGGGGAGCGCTACAGGTTTTCCAATATGATCATTCATGCCGGCTGCTATGCTCGCTTCGATATCTTCCTTAAAAACATTTGCGGACACCGCAATAATCGGAATTGTTTTTGCCCTAGGTATGTCAAGAGCTCTAATTGCGCGAGCCGCTTGATGTCCATCCATAACCGGCATTGCTAGATCCATTAAGATCAAGTCGTATTTTTGCGGCAACTCTCTAAAAATATTTAAAGCTGACTGACCATTATTTACACAATCGATAGAAACATTGGTTGGTTCAAGAAGAGCCATAATTATTTCTTGATTGACTTCCACATCTTCTGCAAGCAAAATATGTTTTCCGGCAAAACTTACATCCGCAAAAGAAGTCTCGAAGTCTTCTGTACAAGTTATATCTGGGTTGCCATAACCAAGATTTGCAGTAAATGAGAAAGTTGACCCTTTTCCCAACTCTGATTCAATCCAGATATCACCATTCATCATGTTGACAATGTTTTTTGATATAGCCAGACCAAGCCCGCTTCCTCCGTATACCCGTCCGGTACTGTCGGCTTGCTGAAAAGACCTAAAAAGTAGTTTTTGCTGTTCAGCGCTGATCCCTATACCGGTATCTGTAACTGAGATCCTTATAGTGCAAAAATCATTTTTATTACGCAAAAGATCTGCCTTTATTGAGATAGAACCTCTTTCGGGAGTAAATTTTATTGCATTTCCTACAATATTGGTAATGACTTGCGCCAAACGTTGATCATCACCAATGAGAACAGCCGGAATATTCTCATCGATAACAATCGAAAAATTCTGCTCCTTC
>DBCW01000150.1:0-12311 GCA_002293265.1 Eggerthellales bacterium UBA948 | reverse complement strand
GACATATCCAAAATATCGTTGATTACACCAAGAAGGTGATTAGATGCTTCGTCAATCTTATCCAAACTACGATCTTTTTGTTTGATGTCCGAAGATCTTTTTCCAATTGTTGTCATTCCAATTATCATTCCCATAGGAGTGCGAATCTCGTGGCTCATGTTTCTTAAGAATTCGGATTTAGCTTGCGAAGCAGCATTGGTTATTTCAACGGCTCTCTCCAGATCGGTTTTAGCATCAGTAAGCTCTTTCATCATTCGTGTACTGAACTTGCAGTAAACGTAATAGATAACATTTAGTCCTGTAGTAGCAATGAGAGAAATTACACTATACACAGTGGTGAAATTGGCTCCGAGCAAATTTATCGAAAATCCAAACATGATAATGATGAGCGCAATAAGTGTTGTAACAATATATGCAAGCAGACCTTTAGGCGAAAAGTAGGTTACTGAAATGATGGAAACTGTGCAGGTATAGATAAATACCAAGCTGTCGCCTTGGAGATAGATAGCACCAAATAAGACAGCTGCAATAATTATTGTCGGAGACAAAAATGCCGTAAGTGATGCACTTAGCTTAGATCGTTCCAAAATTACAAAACTTGCCAAAACAACTGTTCCCATGCCAATTCGAACACTAACATGGCTCATACCATAGAAAATATATGCATAAGTGAGAGTAATCGCTACGTACGCACAAAGAACAAGAAATATATATGCTGAAGCCCAGTTTTTTTCAGAGCCCCCAAAGACAAATTTTTTTACTGCAGCTATCACTATGGTTTTTTCTTCCCATCCACAACAAGATCAATATATGAGCTGATCTTATTCTCCATAAACCAATGATATGGTTAAGTTACCCCACAAAGCATAGTAAGTCGATATTATCCACTTAAAGTGATATTAATAATACACCATACGAAATATTGCACACAATGCTTTAACAAAATTACATGCATATTTGTACATCCATCAGCCAAAGTATGCTTGTCGTTACTTAAACTTAACAGTTTGTTAATCAAATCTTAATCTTGAAAGCATTGTTTGTGTAGCTGTTGTGTTGTTTACTTATACCAGAAAAAACGGTAAGCAATTTAAGCCCTTCCTTCATTCCATTATTGCCCGTTTTCTTTCCTGGTGTAAGCAACTCTTCATCCAAGCAGTGCAAGAGTTGCTTTTAGCCATCCTCAACCAGTTCGTTCGCGGTTTGCTATCTAGCGCACTGTTAAAGCTATAGATAATATGAGTATGCAGGCAGAATCATTGTTAATATTGCAGATAACTGCATATATGGGCGATCAATATCAAAATATTACATTTGGTTGTGGACGGGAATGGGGAGTAAAAATGAAGATCATGTTAGCTGACAATGATCTATCTATCCATACGATCGTTGAGAAAATGGCAGAGCGCCAAAAGATTGAGTTTGTTGGAGCAACAAGCGGAAGTGAAGCGTTGAAGCTGTTTGTTAAATGCAATCCGGACTTAGTAATTTTGTATGCATTGATGCCAGATATAGACGGATTTCATGTATGCAAAGAAATAAGGTCTCTGGGATCTGATGTTTTGATCATAATGTTGTTTTCTAGGGGCGAGGCAATTGACAAATGTATAGGTTACGATGCAGGTTGCGATGACTACCAACTTAAGCCATTTAGTCCGGTTGAGCTTATGATGCGCATAACAGCCCTGCTTAGACGCCATAGACATGAAATTACGCCGATCAAGAATCGAATAGAAGTCGGCGATCTGGTCTTAGATAATAAACGCAAAACAGTATTTATAAATGGCAAGAGTGTCTTACTTACACCTAAGGAGTTTATGATCCTCGCGATACTTGCAAGTCATCCCGGTAAAGTATTTTCTCAGGAGCAATTAGTCGAAGCGGTGTGGGGCAAGGAGTATGTTGGCTCAACCAGCTGTATTGCGGTTTTTGTAAACAAAATACGCGATAAGATTGAGCCGGATGCCACAAATCCTCAGTACTTGCAGACAGCTTGTCGCTTTGGCTACCGCTTTGGTAGTTAGCTTCTTTTGACTAAAATGTGATAAATTACATATAGCTATTTAAAATAGCTAAAATATAGCAAGGGGAGAGGAAATTGATATGGTTTTGTTAAAACGCGCGTCTAAGTCTGTACAAAAATCAGCCCCGGCAACTAAAAAGCTTACAATGCTTGCGTTTTATGCACTCACTGTAGCAATGGTTATGGATTTACACCAATATCCACTTTTTGCAACCTCCGGGCTAAGTTTGATATTTTTTTTGTTGGTAGGAGGGCTATTGTGGTTTATTCCGGTAGCTTTTTGCTCAGCAGAGATGGCTACGGTTGAAAAATGGGAACCTGGCGGCATATATGTTTGGGTAAAGAACACATTAGGTGAGCGCTGGGGATTTGCAGCCGTTTTCTTTCAATGGTTTCAAATCACTGTTGGTTTTATTGCCATGCTTTATTTTATTGTTGGTGCTATTGCGGCGGCTATAGGCATAGCACCGCTTTCTACAGATCCGGTAATGAAGCTTGTTGCTGTGATAATTTTGTTTTGGCTCATCACTTTGTTCCAACTTGGTGGCACTAAAATTACCGAACGCTTTGGCGATATTGGCAGTATTGTAGGGATTATCATTCCCACGATAATCTTGTTTTCTTTAAGCGCGTTCTACATTATCTCCGGCGGACATGCGCAAATCGAGATCAGCCCCAAAGCGTTAATTCCGGACTTTTCAAAACCGGCAACTTTGGTAGTGTTTGTGGCTTTCATTCTTTCGTATATGGGTGTTGAGGCATCAGCCTCTTATGCTTCTGAGCTAAAAGACCCAAAGCACAATTATCGTTTAGCAATGCTTTTGGTGGTCATAACAGCTTTGGCGCTCAATACCATTGGGGGTATGGCGGTTGCACTAACAGTGCCAACAGAGCAACTTTCTCTTAGTATGGGTATTACGCAAGCATTGTCGGTGCTGTTTACAAACGCCGGCATACACTTTAGTTACGCCGCAAACATCGTTGCGTTGCTGATTGCAGTTGGTGTTACAGCAGAAGTATCAGGATGGATCGTTGGGCCTTCACGCGGAATTTACATGACTGCCAAACAAGGATCNNCGATGCGTTTGATTCTTATACAGGCAGGATTGGTAACCGTTTGGGCAACAATCGTTACTTTAGGCGGAGGCGGTCACAACATGTCGTACCTGATTGCCGTTGCCTTAACTGTAGTTATTTACCTGGCTGCTTACTTGTTGTTGTTTGCCGGATATTTTGTACTGACATTTAAATTGAACAACTTAAAACGTTCATATCAAGTTTGGGGAGGAAGACCCGGAAAAGTAATCACGGCAGGAGTGGGCACCATAACATCACTGGCAGCCTTGGGTATATCGTTTGTTCCGCCTTCGTCAGTTCAAGGAGCAGATGTGATCGTGTATACAACGATCTTGGTGTCCGGTTATCTTGTTGCATTGGCAGCGCCTTTCATAATTTATGCCTTTCGTGATAAGAAGCAAATCGGTGCTGTTGAACCTACAAAGCATATTGCTGTTGAGGATATAAGAAATCTTACGCCTCCATGTTATCGCGGTGTTCATGATTGTTACTATGAGGAAAGAGACAAAAAGTGATGGCTATTTATCAGTTACGGTATACCGGTGAAGCTACTTTTAGCACAACATATGCATTAAGGTCGTTGCCTCTACCGTCAGATGTGTATCTTGCGGTGGTAACAACTCGATCAGAAATCTTGTCTAGTAGTTCATCTATCTCATGCTCGAAAAATGAGTGGCAGTATCTAAATTGATCGGTGGTGTCACTCCATCCGAGCAAGAAGTCATTTTCGTCCAGATCCAAGGAAGTGTATTTATCTTGTCCGCGCTGATGTGCTAACAAGGCTTTTTCTCTCAAAGCATCGTTTTTTAAAAACTGCCAAAAAGATATGATGACGTAACCGCCGGGCTTTGTTTTTTCTATAAGTGTTTCTAGGATTGTCTGGCGATGCGGCTGGNNGCTTGGAATGTGGTGCATAAAGCCAAAAGCAACAGAGATATCGCAAAGTGGAGCCTCTAGCTGCGAGGCAAGGTCTTGCTGCTCAAGTAAAGCGGCAACAATATCCAGATTTTGGTAATTAACTTTTTGAGTTGTAGCTTTTAAGTTATCTCCTAAAAAACCACCCCCAAGAGTACTCAGCAGGAGATCTTCGCAATTATCAACTGCGTAAAAAGTCAGTTTTGATCCCGGTAGCATAGAGTCAGCCTCAGAGCTAAGCCACTGTTCAAAACGCAAGTTACCGCAGGCCAGATCCAATATTGATATAGTTTCGTGCTCCTTAAACTCCGGTGCCAGCAAATCCAAGCTCCTTATCCAACCAGGCCAAGGTGCTTGGCGGGTAGCTGAAAACGACTCGCTGTTTTCGCGATAGAAATCGTTATTGATCTCACATAGTATTTTTACTGTATTTTCATTCATCATGCATCAAAACCATTTTATATTATAGAATCGATATCTGTGGAAAAGATTATTTTAGACATACTGAATGTCTTACGAGACGGAAAAGACTTGGACGAGCAATTGCTTGCCAAGATTATTCACGCGCACAATAGCGGCATTAAGGACAACAAGCGTCACCATGCTAAGAAAAAGCTGCTACCATATTATCTGAAGGTAAAACAATCAGACCAAAAGCGCTGGATCTCATGGGATATCAACGATGATCTTGAGGTGCAGTTGATAAAAACTTTGCAGGTAAAGCCGCGACGGACGGCTTCAGGGGTAGCAACGATCACAGTTATAACCAAACCTTGGAAGTGCTCTAGCAATTGTCTTTATTGCCCTAACGACCTACGAATGCCCAAGAGCTACCTAAGCGATGAGCCGGCATGTCAAAGAGCTGAACGCAACTACTTTGACCCGTATCTCCAAGTGGCATCCAGGCTGCGTGCCTTAACACACATGGGTCATGCTACTGACAAGATTGAGCTGATAATTTTGGGCGGTACTTGGAGTGATTATTCAAAAGCGTACCAGATTTGGTTTGTCAAAGAGCTTTTTAGAGCGCTTAATGATGGAGGAGACCTAAGATGCGGAGAAGATGTCGAGCTAAGCGCAAAACTTAGACGCAAGTTCTATAAAGATGCAGGTCTTTCAAACGATGAAACAGAACTGCATGAGAATGTAGCGAGCGAGCAGCAGAAAATAGACAAAGGCGAGACAACTTACAATCAGGCTATGCAGCGGCTTTACAAAGATAATGCGATCTGGCAAAAAATCGCTCACGAACAGACTGCTTCTTTGGATGAGTTATACAAACAGCACAAGATAAATGAGAGTACCACGCATCGAGTTGTTGGGTTGGTGGTAGAGACGCGTCCGGATGTTATCGATTGCGATAATCTTACACTGCTTCGCCAACTTGGTTGCACCAAGGTACAGATTGGTGTTCAGAGTTTAAGCCCCGAGATCCTCTACATGAATAATCGCGGTATTAGTGTGACAAAGATTCAAGAGGCTTTTGAGCTTTTGCGCTTATTTGGCTTTAAGATACACGCCCATTTTATGGTGAATCTTTATGGATCATCTGTTGAGGCAGACAAGCAAGACTTCAAACGATTTGTAACTGAAAAGCCATTTCAGCCGGATGAGGTCAAGCTTTATCCTTGCTCGCTTGTGAATGGTACCGGGCTTTGTGCGCACTACAGCGCTGGCAGTTGGCGACCATATAGTGAGGATGAATTGATCGATATATTGGTGGCAGACGTAATCGCAACTCCACCTTTTATTAGAATCTCTCGCATGATCAGGGATATATCAGCCAAAGACATTATGGTGGGTAATAAAAAGACAAATCTACGCCAAATGGTCGAGGCTGAAGTAAGGAAGCTATGCACAGAGGTTTCAGAGATACGCTTTAGAGAAATTGCATCAAGTGAGACAGATATTGGTGAGTTGAGATTAGATGATTTCACCTACGAAACAACAGCAACAGTGGAACACTTTTTGCAGTGGGTAACACCTGCGAATAAAATTGCCGGCTTCTTGCGTTTGTCACTGCCCAAGCAAAACGTGCCAATCCGGCAGCAAGCGAAACTGCCGTTTGCAAAAGACGAGGCGATGATCAGAGAAGTGCATATCTATGGAAAAGTTGCCAAAATAAGCGCCGCCGGTGAAAACGCTCAGCACCTGGGGCTAGGCAAACAGCTTATCGAATCAGCATGCGTAATAGCTGTCAAGGCCGGCTGCAACAAAATGAATGTAATCAGCTCCGTAGGTACCAGAGAGTACTATCGCAACTTGGGCTTTGAGGATAATAAGTTATATCAGCGAAGGACATTAAATCAGGGTTGATACCAGATAGATAATTACCTTTCAGCTCAATTGTGTTACGATTTGTCGGTTAAAAAAAGGGGAGGCAAAGCGTTGAGTTTTGCTCAATTTTTCGAGAAGTTTTAACGCCATTGGAGGGCAAAATATGTTTGAAAACTTAAAACAGGCAAAAGAATTCTGTGCAGAAAATGAGATCATGATGGTCGATTTTATGATGGTCGACATTGATGGTCGTTGGCGTCACTTGACTATGCCTGTAGAAAGACTCACAGACGACATACTCACAGACGGTGTTGGCTTTGACGGATCGAACTACGGTTTTGCCCCGATCGAAAAAAGCGACATGGTGTTTGTGCCGGATCTAAGCAGTGCGTACGTAGATGTATTTGAAGAGATCCCTACACTTGCGATGATCGGAGACGTGTACGTTATTGATCTGCCTAATAACTACCGCTTTGATCAGTATCCAAGAAACGTGGCTATGCGCGCTCAGGAGTATATGAAAGACCTGGGAATTGCCGATGAGATGCGTATTGGTCCGGAGTTTGAGTTTCATGTCTTTGATCGCGTAAGCTACGATGTGGAGCCAAGTGGTGCGTATTACAGCGTAGACTGTGAGCAGGCTGAATGGAACACCGGTGACGAAGACGATAACCTTGGTTACAAAATGCCTCACAAAGGTGGCTACCATATGGCGCTACCTATGGATAGACTGAGCGGTTTTCGCTCCAGATTAACATTACTTATGGAAAAACAAGGGATCGCGGTCAAGTATCACCATCATGAAGTTGGTGGCCCGGGGCAGCTGGAGATCGAAGTCGAGATGGGCGGCATGCTTGAGATGTCGGACAAAACCATGATGACCAAATACTTGGTAAAGAATCTGGCCTTTGAAGAAGATAAATCGGCAACCTTTATGCCAAAACCAATATATGCAGAGGCCGGTAACGGCATGCACGTGCACATGCATCTTTTTAAGGATGGTAAGCCATTGTTTTATGATGAGAATGGTTACTCGCAGTTAAGCGATATGGCACTGCATTTCATAGGCGGTCTACTGACTCATGCTCGTGCGTTATGTGCGTTTACCAATCCCAGCACAAATTCATATAAGCGCTTAGTTCCGGGTTACGAAGCACCGGTCACTATTGGATATGCAACATCCAATCGCAGCAGCGTTGTGCGTATCCCGGCTTACGCCAAAGGCCCCAACAAAAAGCGCTTTGAGTTGCGCAGTCCTGACGGCACATGCAATCCGTATTACGCATTCTCAGCAATTCTTATGGCCGGTCTTGACGGCATTCAAAAAAAGATCGACCCAAGCAAAGAAGGCTTTGGGCCATACGACTTTAACCTCTACGACTTAAGCGCCGAGGAGCAAAAAAAGATTAAGCAACTACCGCGTTCTCTGGATGAGGCTTTGGATGCGTTAGAGGCTGACAGTGAGTTCCTTTTAGCCGGTGACGTATTCCCACAACGCTTAATAGACATTTGGATCGAGAAAAGGCGCAAGGACGCTGCGAAGTACAACCAGCTCCCACAACCGATAGAGTTTGAGATGTATTACGACCTTTAATTGTTCGGTTACGGGCTGTATCAAAAGTAAAAGCATAGACCAGACCACTATTTCTCCCTGTCGTTTTCGCACTCCTATGGATTCCCGCGCCCCCTCTGTCATTCCCGCGCCCCCTCTGTCATTCCCGCGAAGGCGGGAATCCATAATAAACAATTATAACTATGTGAAAAGTTAATGAAGTCTTTTTGCCATAAGACTTTTGATGCTGCTTCTTTGTTACGCATTAGAAATCGATGTAAATGAGTCGTAAGGTTTAGTTTCAGCTACCAAGTAATCGTTGATTGAATAGGTATACCTCGCTTTCTACAATTGAATATACATGTAAGTACAAAGAAACTTACAAATATTCAGGTTTGGAAACAAGCCAGAAAGCGAGGTGGATGAATGTCTTCAGAAGAGTCCTTTGTTTACACTGCGTGTCCGGGGTGGGGTGATCACGATTACTGTGCTCTAAAGACGATAGTAAAAGACGGCAAGATCTTGCGTACAGAGCGTGTTATTTACTCCGATCCCGAAGAGCCGGATGGACATATCTGTCAGAAAGGTTGCTTGGCTGCAAGAATGCCGTATGATCCAAAACGTCTTATGCACCCACTTAAAAGAGCAGGAGAACGCGGCGAGGGTAAGTGGGAAAAGATCAGCTGGGATCAGGCTCTAGATGAGATCGCAGAAAAACTGCAAGCTATTGCCGAGAAATATGGCAAAGATTCTATTGTGTATTGGACACTTGCTGCAGGTGTTCCGCCATCCAACGGTTTTACTTCATTAATGGTTAATCGCTTTGCAAATCTTTATGGCGGAACAAATCCAATGGCATCAATCGGTCTGGATAATGGGCCATTTTACACAACCTTTTATACTGTGAATACAGCTTTTCTCCATATTTTGATGGATCCTCGAAATCTTATCGGTACTGACCTCCTGTATATCTGGGGGTGTAATCCAATCGAAAATCAAATGCGTGCTGCGCAAAATATCGTTCGTGCCAGAGAAGCCGGTGCAAAGATTGTTGACATCGGGCTCATCTATGACGGTACTGCCGGTTATGCTGACGAATTTTACGGCATCAAGCCGGGTTCAGATTCTTACCTTGGTATGGCAATGATTGACTACATCTTAGCTAACGGACTTGAAAATAAACAATATCTGAGAGATTACTCCATTGCCGCCTATATGGTTCGTGACGATAATGGAATGTTGCTCAGAGATGCAGATGGTAATTTCTTTGTTTACGACGAAGATAAAGCTGCTCTAACCAATGTTGCTCCAGCTGCCGGGGCATATTCCGGAAACAATATCGCATTTTACGGACATTATGAATGCGATGGTGTGGCAGTAACACCGGTACTGCAGATGCTCAAAGAACGTGCGGCAACGTACACAATAGATGTAGTGTCTGAAAAGACCGGGCTTTTGCCGGAGCACATAACTAAACTTGCTAAAGAGTGGGCAGAAGCCAAAAACGCCTTTATTGCTACCGGTTATGGACTTCGATATGCTAACGCTAATGAGACTTGTCGTATTCTCAACCTGCTCGGCATCCTTACCGGAAGACTCGGAACGCCAAAGAGCGGTGTTATTGAGGGGCTGCAGTTCCAGAGTTATCCTATTGTTACCAATGACGGACCTATAAACATGCCGAATGGCCCGGATAATGTTAAATCAGTATCTGTGAGAATGCCTGATTGGTTTGAGATTGCCCAAACCGATGCCAGTCCTTACAAAGCGCTGTTTACACCAAACGGAAATCCGGTGCACCAACAGCCCGATCGTCAGCGTTGGTTGGACATTATCAAGAATATGGAGCTGGTTGTAGACATTGATGTGTGGATGACTGATACCGGAGAGTTGGCAGATTATGTGCTTCCTGACTGCATGCCATTTGAGCGAGAAGAACTGATATCTTCGGCATGCTACAACCACTTGGTTTTGCAAGAAGCCGCAATTGAACCACAAGGTGACGTGCGCGATCCGGTATATATTTGGTCAGAACTTGCCAAGCGCGTAGGACTTGGCGATTACTTTGACAAAACCATTCAGGAGTGGATTGATGTTCGCCTCGACACCGATTTTCCGGCAATTGCCACCTTGGAACCAAAGGTAGATTACAAGCGCCTTAAGGCCGAGAAAATGATTCGTGTTAATAATCCGGCGGAGCCAAAGTTTGATCCATATATGGATAAGACTTTTGACACTGAGACGGGGCGCATGGAGATATATTGGGAGCGCTTGCTCGAGTTTGACTTAGCGCTTCCTCGCCCACTGCCTTGTTATAAAGTAGGCAGCTCCACTGAATATCCATATCAGCTATTTACCGGTCGCCAGCGTTTCTTTATGCAATCTAGCTTTACTGATGATCCTATCAACATCAAGTTATCGGGAGATACTCCATCAACACGCATCAACCCGAAAGACGCTGTAGAGCTAGATCTTGTAGACGATGATAAGGTTGAAGTCTATAACGACCGTGGACACGTAGTAACTCGACTTGAGATTNNTGAGTCTGTGCCCGCAGGCACTATTCACGTTTGGTTTGGTTGGCGCAGAAGCCAGTTTGAAGAGGGGACATACGCCGAGATAACCACACAGTGCTCAAACAAAGAAACTGCAGGTCCGGTAGAGGACAAGTGGTTTGCCGATTGGCTGGCAGCCGGTCACGTACAAAACCCATTTGTGGAGATGATATCCACAGAGATTGGTTCGACCGATGCTTATTGGGATTCATATTGCAACATTCGCAAATACGCAGCGGAAAAGGAGGCCTAAAATGGCAGTTGGAATTTTGGTCGATCTAGAGCGTTGCGTGGGTTGTTGGACTTGTTCTATGGCATGCAAAATGGGCTGGAGTTTGGAAGATGAAGAGTATAGATTGTTTGTGAGAACACTAGGTTCCGGTGCAGGCATTGATCGCCCGCAAGGCGTTTATCCTGATTTGAAAATGTCTTGGCAACCGATATATCAAAAGAGCTGTACTTTTTGTGCTCCACGTGTAGCGGACGGCGATAAACCTTTCTGCAGTTGCAGCTGTCCTACAAATGCTATTTCGTTTGGAGACCCGGCTGATGAAAACTCTGACATTGCCAAAGAGATGAAGCGCTGTAAGGACATGAAATATCGCATATTTGAAATGCCGGCGTATGAAGGCAGCAAAGCTAACATTAGCTATGCAACAAAGGCATAAGGTATTAAGAATGGTTTAAACTGTTTTACGAATAGGCGGGAATCCACAAACGCGCAAGCTCACGACAATGGATTCCCGNNTTGACGGGCGTGGGTTTGGTAGAAAGCGAACAGCTTCATTTGTCTTTTATCCACAGACAAAACTCATGCGTTGGTTTTTTGCCAGTACATGGGTGGCTTTGATCATCATTTCCCGATTGAAAAGACTGTCTTCACCGGATGCATTAAACAACATGTCATCGATCTTTGCTGCTGTTTGCCATAGAAGATTTAATCCTTTGTTGGTAATATCTACTAAACTTGTTCGTTTATCAAAGCTACTCTTGTTTTTCAAAACAAGCTTTTCTTCTTCTAACTTAGAGCACGCAACAGTAGTGTCGCTGGTTTTGAGCAGTAACGCACGTGCGAGATTGCCTATTGTGGTTTTATTGGATCTTTCGTGGAGCTCAAACAAGATTCTGAACTCATTGTTGTTTACTTCAAATTGATTTAGCAGATCGACCATCTTTTTCTCATATAGTACTAAAGCATTTAGAACTGACCTATCTACCAGATAGTTAGGGTTTTGTGAAACAAATAAATAGTTGTCCTCGTACACCTCAATGCACTGGCTAATCAAATCTTTAAGAAAAGACCCTAGTGGCTGAGTGAAATGTATTTCTGCTGCCATGAGTATCTTGTGAGCATGACGAGTCAACTTAAGACCTTCGGGCAGAATGAATATTTCTGCCAGTCTACGGTCATAATGATCTTGACGTTTTACTAAAAGGCCGTTGGTTGAAAGGTGATTTACAATATAGTTAGTGGTACTGGGCGATAGCTGAAGTGATGACGCGATGTCATTTAGACACATTGTACGGTTTTGCTCCAAGCAACTTAAGACTCGAAATTGCGGTATCGTTAACCCGCAAGTTTCTTTGAGTATCGAACGCAGGTACTTTATCCAAATAGAAATAACAGCTAAAAGGTCGGTAGTTAGAGGAAAGCGGAGATTCATTGATCACCTTTCCGAAGCACTCAGACTCTAGAGCAGCGCACAAAAGCATTGCTCACAATTATACCCATTATATTTATAAAAGCTATTAAACTAATGCAAAGAAAATGCAAAAGTGTCGCATCCTATTATTGGATACGACACTTTTTAAAAAGTATTAAATCAGGCTTTCTGAGATATCTAATTGGTAGCTGGTCGTGCTGCGGCTGCATTGCCGCCGGCATCGTATGTTCTTTGTTTGAGCCTGCCGA
>DBCW01000077.1:23753-44337 GCA_002293265.1 Eggerthellales bacterium UBA948 | reverse complement strand
CTGTGCCGCCACCGGTTCCGTCGCCGCCTGTGCCGCCACCGGTTCCGTTGCCGTCGGTTCCGGCACCACCTGTGCCGCCACCGGGTTCGGGATCATCATCCGCCCTTGGAGGAATAGAGCTAGCTGCAGTAACCGCATTTTTTAGCTTTTCTATCGCTTGGTTTATCTCCGTGGTACTTGACGCAGGGTTATCCAAAAGGTTCTGTAAATCGGTTATGGCTTGTTTTACCGAAGGATTATTGGCAACGCTGGAAGCTTGCGCCTCGGCAATAGCAGCTCGCCCATTAGTTCTTGCGTCTTGGGCAGCTTGTGTTGCTGTTTTTATCGCCTGGACAGCAGCCTCTATATCACTGGTAAGCGCATTGGGGCTGTCGCTTTGTGCCGTGGTGACCGTCTGATTAAACTTTGTGATTGCAGCTGCCACCTCGGGGTCCTGCGCCACTCCGGCAGTGTTAGCCGTAGTAACTGCGTCGTTACCGGATGTAATTGCGCTTTCCCTGTGCATCTTAGCTTGCGCTACTGCCTGTTTAAACTCTTCGTTTTCTTTTTGCACGTCAGCAATTGTTGTGTATGAATTGGCAATGCGTGCTTCCATCTCCTGTCTTGCCTTAATCACATCAGGCTCATTGGAGACCGGTTGCGTATTAGAAGCGGTCATATCGGTTCTTGCATTTGCAATAGCGTTATCTCTTTCGGTATACGCCTTGGCTATCGCGTCTTGAAGCTCATCTGTAGCAGCAGTGATGTCAGCGGTAGATGTAGGCTGAACATTCATTATATTTTCTAACTTATTTCTGGCATCAATTACCGATTGAGCCGAAGCGTTTGGCTCTACTCTTGAGTCTTCAAGCACCACATTGGCTCTATCAACAGCCGTCTTGCGTTTGGCTTCTTCATCTTGAACGGCCTGATTTAGCTTATCTGTAGCCTCTTTTATCTGCGCATTAGTAGATTCCGGATTGTTTAACAAAGTCTGCAAGTCATTTCTTGCAGTCACTACCGGTTGTTCTTGAGAAACTACCGAAGAACTGGAATTATTGATTGCCGTATTGGCAGCATTTCTTTGAGCCTCTGCCGCATCAGTTGCAGTTTTAAGTTGTTCCATAGCTGTTCTGATGTCATTGGTTAGTGCAGAAGGCGTATCTTCTTTTGATCGTTCCATGACTTGATTTACACGATTTATAGCCGCAACCACACTTGGCTCTTTGCCAACCGGCGAAGCACTGACGGCATTTACTTGGCTGGTGCCGTCATTTATGGCCGTGTTCCTGGATGTTTTTGCATCGGCAACCGCAGTATTCATGGCTGTTGTTGCCTCAGTAATTTGCTGTGTGGTAGAACTGCTGTTACCCATAACGTCATTAAGGTTGTTCCTTGCAGCAATTACAGTAGGCTCATTGCTTACCGGAGAAGTATTTGCCGGATCTTTAGCCTTATTTGCCTCGTCAGTAGCCTGACTGCGATCGCGTGTGGAGTTTGCTACAGCCGTGTTTAATGCATTTGTGGCATCAGTAATTTGTTGTGTAGTAGAAGCGGGGTCGTTTTTAATCCTGTTAAGATCCTCGATATCCTTTGCTACCGTTGGTTGGTTTTTAACCGCAGAATCGTTTGCATTTTTTAGTGCTTCATCGGCTTTAGTTTGCGCTTCATTGCGTGCCGTTTTCGCATCATCAACCGCTTTGTTTAAGGCAGCGGTAGCATCAGCAATCTGCTGAGTTGTGGCATCCGGATTCTTGAGCAAGTTTTCCAAATTATTATTCGCTGTATATACCGGCACTTCGCTAAACACATTTGGAGTTGAGTTTCTGGCGTTGTTGCTGGCGGTATTGGCCGCAGCAATCGCAGCATCTCTTGCATCATTTGCTGCCTTCACTGCATCATTTAGCTTTGTAGTCGCAGCGATTATTTGATCTGTCGTAGCAGTGTTACTGTTAAGTAATTCCTTGAGTTCATTCTCTGCACTGGTTACCGTGGGCTCATTTTTTACTTTTGAGTTATCGGCATTGGTAATAGCCGTCTCTGCGTTAGATCTGGCATCGTTTCGTCTGGTTTGCTCTTGCTGGGTGACTGTTTTGAGATTATCTGTAGCATCTCTTATCTGCTGTGTGAGTGCTGTAGGATCATTAGCATCTGCCTTACCTATTGTGTCTTGCAAATTATTCAGTGCTTGTTGCACCGTAGGCTCACTACCCACAGTAGTAGTATTGGTGATGGCAGTAGTGGCATCAGTCTTGGCCGTATCTCGCTCAGCTTTCGCCTGAGCAACGGTTGTATTATAAGCTTCGGTGAGTCTGTCCAGTTGTGCTGTGGTGGTATTGGGGTCGTTCTTCGCTGTCTGCAGCTGATCTCCCACAGTTTTGACACCGGGCTCATTGGTGACCGGAGCAGAATCTGCAATAGCTTTATCGGCTCTACCGTTTGCTGCACTTCTCTCACCTTGAGCTTTTGTTACGGCAGCATTAAGCGCGTCTGTATCTGCTTTGATGTTTGATGTAAGCGCACTCGAACTGTCATTTGCCGCCTGAGTCATAGTGTTTTGCAGCTTTGTGATGGCTTCTTTGACTGCAGGGTCGCTACCGGCTAAGTTGTCGTTTTGTGCGTTGGTGATAGCAGTGTTAGCCTGAGTATTAGCAGTATTGCGCTCTGTCTTCGCAGCTGTTACAGCCTCATTTAGAGCTGTAGTAGCATCTTTTATCTCTTGTGTAGTCGCATTGGTTCTGGCAAGCGTATCCTTAAGCGCTTTCTCTTTTTCGGCTACATTAGGCTCAAAGGTTACCGGCGCAGTATTTGACATCGCTGTATTCGCGTCGTTTCTGGCCTGAGCATGCTCGGCATCAGAAGCTGTAGATGCCGTATCAAGTGCTTTGGTTTTTTCAATTATTTGAGCGGTAAGCGCGGACGGTGAATCTGCATCAGCTTGGGATATAGTGTTTTCCAAATCGGCTACGGCAGCTCGCGCTGCTGCGCCGGCCGCTGTATTGTAATCGGGCGATGCCTGAGCTTTAGCAATGGATGCAGCAGCAGAATCTTTGGCATCATTTCTTGTCTTGGTGGCACCGGCTACAGCGTTCTTAAGCGCATCTGTTGCTTCTTTTATCTGCTGTTCGGTTGATTTTTGGTCATCAAGTAAAGTTTGAAGCTTGTTCTTTGCATCCACCACTCCGGCTTCGTTGGTTACGGGGCGAGTGTTGTTAGCAGACATGGCATCAGTAGCAGCGGTGCGTGCCGACTGCTGCCCTGCCGTTGCATCCTCAACCGCTTTGTTAAGTGCCGCAGTAGCATTATTGATGCGCTCAGTAATTGCACTGGGACTGTCTGCTGCTGCTGCGGTTTGCAGTTGGTTAAGTTCATTGATGGCATCTTTGACACGCTGGTCGTTAGACGCATTTGAATTACTTGCAGTATTTTTAGCTGCATCGCCATTGGTATTGGCTTGATTGCGCTCTGTTTTTGCTGCGGCTACCGCATCGTTTAGCTGTTTGGTAGCATCCTGTATTTGTGCCGTAGTAGAGTTAGGATTGTTTAGCACATTATTTAGATTATCCCTTGCAGTCACCACTCCCGGTTCATTGGATACCGGAGCCGTATTTTGCGCACTTTTAGCCGTATTGGCATCCTTTACTGCATTGTCATGCGTAGTTTGCTCAGCAGCAACCGTATCGTTTAGCGTCTTAGTGGCAGCCTGAATCTGCTCTGTAGAGTGATTAGGATCATCCAAAACACGCTGCAACTCGTTACGCGCGTTGATAACGGAAGGTTCATTTTTGGCTGATGAGGTGTTGGAATTAGCTATTGCTGCCTTTGCCTGATCCTCAACATTGCGATGTTGAGTTGTCGAAGTTGCAACCTGATCATTTAAAGCCTTGGTAGCATCTTGAATCTGTTGCGGTGTTGCAGTGGTCGAGTTGAGAAGATCTTGCAGTTCATTACGCTTCTGAATCACTGCAGCATCGTTTTTAACTTCCGAATTATTTGCATCGGTGATGGCCTTATTGGCCGCATCAATAATAGTCGGATCGATGCGGTAAATACGATAGACCACTGAAGAGCCATCGGCATTTACTCTCATATCAGGGTCAGAGCGTGCGGTATCAATACGTTCAAAGACGTACCCCTGAATAGCTAGTGGATCGGACAGGTTGATGTCCGCATTTGTAGGCTGCTGGTTTCTGGCCAACTCATGAATCGTATTATTGTTGTTGTCTACGTAGTAGTATGTAACATTTTGATTTGTGGGAGTGTAAACCACTTCAAAACGTTGAGGTTGTGGGTCTTCTGCGTTCGCGGGAATGGCATTGGCGTCGTATACAGGGTTCGCATTTCGCGCAGCTTCCAAGCTGTTGTAATTTGCCACCAATGTACCATCTCCTCGGTAGTAGTTAACCGAGTATCTATAACCCGCAGTGGCAAGACTAGCGTCAGTAGTCGTAAGGCTTATCTGTGAGCCACTGGCACCGGTAGCACGCTCTTGCTGTCCGGTTGGACCCCTGCCGTCTGTTGACGTGCGAGTTACGTTAGCAATCTGTTGCAAGCCGGTATAATTGACTGTCCAAACCTGCGGCGCACTATCAGTGGTAGCTCCCGCCGGGTTGTTGGTGGTATCCCAGACATTATTAGCTGCCCAAGCTTGCTGCATGTTTGGGTAAGTCTGACCATTAGGTCCGGTGACAGTATACGTATATCCGGCCTTTGCCAGCGCCGTATCGGTAACATTAGATTTAAGGTTTCCTGATGTGCCGTCTTCTAGTGGGCGATTAGGAGTTCCGGTAGTTTCGTTGGTGGTGTTGTCGTAAGTCGCAATAGTGTTTGTGGTTCCGTTGGTAACACCTCTAACGATTGCTTGTTGAAAGACGTTGCTGTAGGTAACAACAAACTCTTGGATCGCACTGTCACTGGTGGCAGTACCATTATTTGTGCTATCAAAAGTAGTAACCGCTGCTCTGGCTGCAGAAAGCGTTGTGTATCTATTGCCATTTGGAGCAAGTACCGTATAGACCTTGCCGGCGCGAGTTAGATTTGAATCACTCGTGGTCCAGCCGCTCATAGAGGCATTGGTTGTACCCGCAAGATCTTCAACTGTCTTAGCCCCACTGGGATCTGTCGCATCGGTACGCACCCGTGCTAACTGGTAATCGGGTGCATAGAAGATCGAAAAGCGAGTGTAAACTTCATACGGACCCGCATCGTTTTTTACAAAGGTAAACTTGGCGGTCGTTTGATCGTTGCCATCGATGATACGCTTAGCATGGTAGCCGTTCGCGTATTGGGACTGCACACCAACCGGAACGTTGCCGTTAAAGGAGAAGGTAGAGCTTGAGGAATCGTTATTATCTGCCCCTCGTATGGTGATGGTATCGCCTACACCGCCCAAAATCGTGGTTGAGGGAGCGATTTCTGTTGTTGTGCCGTCAAGGTAGTACCGCACTCGGTTGGTGGTTGCCGCAACCTGACCGCTAAAGTTATCGAGAGAACCAATGGTGTTTTGATAGTTGTTGCCATTGGCCGAGATAAGTACGACGTTCCAGTATCGCGAGGAAGGTACAGTAATGGGCAACGAATCTCCACCCGTGCTGCGGGTGTCAAAGGTCCAGCTGTTACCGTTTTTATCATCGAGACCGCCGGTAAAGTAGGGGTTGCCGCTGTTATAGTGATAGGTGAGGCTATATTTGATGGGCAACTTCCAGTTTCTCATGTCTGTCGAACCGGTTATGTTGCCGCTTCTGGTATAAAGATTGTTACGGTTGCCCATCCAAGCCAGGTTGCCCGAGCTGGCATCCGTCCAACGAAATGCTCCAAAGGGGCCGGGCGATGGGTCACCGTAGTTGGTGTTTTGAATGAAGTCGAGATTGAGACCGTAGGAATTAGGCGTGTTCATAAGACCAAGCGCGCCACCACCGCCAGAGACGGCACCGTTGGCTGCTGTATTACCGTCTTTAGGATACACATTGATTCCGAGAAAGTCACCGCCGTTACTGGCGCCGTTGGAAGGAATTCTATCGGGCTTGAAGTAGCCGTCGATAGTCCAGTCGGCCTCTGCCGTGGGGGTGATGGGCATGGTTACCCAGGAGTACACCTGAGCGCGATCGCGAGCTAACTGATAGTATCCGCCACCCTCGGGATCTTTACCTAAGTTGTTATTGCCCGGAAAGTCAGAAGGGTACCAACTTCTGGTTCGCGCAGCACCCGAAGAGGCATCGGTACGCTCGGAGATGTTGCCGGGATAATCGGTTTGAGCTGCATATGCTTGTGTTAGATACCCCGGTACCGTTGTACCAAAAGGTGTTACAGCAAGAACAAATGCAAGCAATAACGAAAGCAATCCGCTTGCTATAGTTCTCCTTGCTGCTCTCTTCGTCGCTTGCTTATCTTTTCTTTGGACATTAATGCCTTTTTGTTTTTTAAACAAATACACTTTTTTCGTCCCCCTGTTCCCTACTCCTTGCTTTGTGTGTAAGAACAAACTCTATGTTGCTTAATGGTGATGCTAACTATCTACATCTTACGAGCTTTGTTCTTACACACTAACGCTCATTGTATCTTAATACCTTACATTTTTCAATATTTTGTAACTATCGTTATACATTTTCTTATTTTCTTAACTCTACAATATATATACATCTTCATTCTTTTCTATAATCTATCTGTACTTGTTCTTCCGGTGCACAAAGTACGCCGCAAACAGAATGGCTAAGCCCATGAACAGCAGAAACATGCAAAGTCTGAGAATAGTGTCATTGACATCACCTGTTGCGGGCAACCCGTCGCCATCTGATCCGCCATTGTCTGAATCGTTGTCTCCATTATCGCCACCGGTGCCGTCGGTACCATTGTCACCGCTATCACCGTTGTCTCCGCCGGTGCCGGCAGCTGCTTGTACTGTAACTATAAAGGTGGCATATCCGTCATTAAACACAGCACGATAAACATGGGTGCCTACAGCTAAAGTATTTAAATAGGCTTCGTTCAGTGTAAGAATGGTGCTGCCATCAACTACGGTGTAGTTACTCTTGGCTACCTCATTACTGCCCAGCATTAAGTGCATAAACTTGGAGAAGTCTGCGTCTATCTTAAACTGAAGTGTTCCGGTAGCACCTTTCACCCACACCTGTGCGTGGTTGTCAACTGCGTAAACTGTCTCACCTTGAGCTTTTGCCAGCGCATCTTTGAGTTCAGCCGTTGCCACAGTAATTGCAGCGTTGCTGGACTCCGGATTTGCTAATACGGCTTTAATATCGCTAATCTCTTTAGCTACAGCAGCCTCACTGGCCTCAGGTGCTGCTTCGGCTGTTGCAAGTGCTTGCTCAGCTGCATTCCTGGTGTCTTGTGCTGTTTGTTGGGCAGCATTTGCCTTGGCTATGGCAGCCAAAATCAAAGAGGTCAATCCACCGGGTTCATCATTATTGCCACTAGCTACAGTGCCGGTTAAACCATTAGTTGCGCTTCGAACCTCCGGCTCCAGGCCGGTATCAGAAGCGTTGATTATCTCAAGCAGATCGCCTGCACTCTCAACTGCTTCAGCACGCTCAGATTTGGCCTCTGTAACGGCTGTGTTAAGTTCGGCCAACTCGGCATTAATCTGGTCGATAGTGGACGCAGAGTTGTTGATAAGTTCTTCCAGGTCACCGCGATTTTCCAGAACTTCCGGCTCATTTGAGACCGGGCTGGTATTTTCGGCTTTCATGGCATCTTTTGCGGCAGCTATGGCGTTGTCACGATCTGTGTAAGCATTCGCTACAGCATCGTTCAGGGCACCGGTTGCGTTTTGGATGTCTTCAGTGGTAGCAGTCGGATCACGCAAAGTGTCTTGCAGGTCCTGTACTGCATCAATTACCGATTGAGCCTCAGCCTTATCCGAAGCACCTGCGTCGCTAATGGCTTGGTCAGCCGCAGCAACTGCAGCATCTCTGTCTTCACTGGCCTCGGAAACCGCATTATTTAAAGCATCGGTCGCAGCGGCAATGTCAGCATTTGTTGATGCAGGATCATTAAGTACATTTTGTAGATCGGTCATAGCACCGGCTACATCTGTCTCATTGGCAACTCCGGAGTTTGTAGCATCAGTCATAGCCTGATTTCCGGCATCGCGTATGGTCTTGGCGGCAGCAGTTGCTGCCTCCATATCACTTACGGCTTCAAGAATGTCTGCGGTGAGTGCATCCGGGTCATCAGTTGCAGCCTGAGCTACTATCGCTTCCAAAGCGGCAGCTGCAGCAGCAACTGATGGCTCCTGCGAAACGCCGGCGGAGGCTGCGGCAGCAATAGCGTCATTGGCACCATCGCCGGCATCATTGCGGGCTTCCATAGCATCCTCAATAGCGTTATTTAGGTTAGAGGTTGCCATACTAATGTCTTGAGCTGACTGATTGTCGCTATCGTCCAGCAATGCTTGCAGGGCTGCTTTTGCCGCAACAACATCAGACTCGTTGCTTACCGGCGTGGAGTTCTCTGCACGCATAGCCTCAGTAGCTGCTGCGATAGCATCGTCTTTGCTTATAGTTGCAGCTAATACTGCATCGTTAAGTGCTTCTGTAGCATCTTCTATTTGCTTTACGGTAGCTGTTGGGCTATCTAAAATCGCTTGTAAATCATCTAAAGCATTAGCCACTATTACAATATCTTTTTGTGGTTCTGCAGCTGCTTTTGCTTGTTCGGCAGCAGCGCGAGCTTCATCTCTTGCAGTGCCGGCATCGGTCACTGCGTTGGCAAGTGCCGCTGTAGCAGTTGTGATCTCAGCGGTGGTGGCATCTGTTCGTGCTAATACGGATTCCAAATCGTCAATAGCATCCATCACCATAGGCTCATTGCCTTCAGGTGAAGCTTCAGCTTGAGCAATACCATATTCAGCAGCATTGCGTGCTTCTTCTCTTGCCGCAGCAGCATCTGTTACTGCTTGATTTAAATCAGCGGTAGCGCCTGCGATACTTTCGTTAGTTGATGTTGGATCATCTAATAAGTTTTGCAGGGTTTCTTCGGCAGCTCTAACCGTAGGTTCGTTTTCTACTACGGAATTACCGGCTGCATTCAAAGCATCCTGTGCTTGATCTCTTACGTCTTGAGCCGCCGCGGCTGCCTCATTCAGTGCTTGCGTTAAAGCAGTTATATCTGCTGTTAATGCATCTTCACTATCGGAGGCAGCTAATTCAATAGCACTTTGCAGTGCTTCGATGGCAATAATTACGGACGGCTCATTTCCCACCTCGGACGCACTAGTTGTGCCCGCAAGGTTATTTGCCGCATCTACTGCGGTCTCGCGAGCAGGTTTTGCTGCAGCAACCGCCGAGTTCAGTGTTTCAGTCGCTGCATTTATTTCTTCGACGCTAGCTGTCGAGCCATCGCCGATCAAAGGCGTCAAGGCTGCGATTGCCGATGCAACGGCATTTTCATGGCTAACGGGACTTGTGTTGGCAAGTGTTTGATTCGCCGTGGCAATAGCTGCATCCCTATCTCCCGAAACAGCATCGACGGCATTTTCCAAAACTCCGGTAGCATTGTTGATCTCACCGGTAGTTGAGGTATCATCGGCAATTACATCCTCAAGATTGGAGGCAGCATCGGATACAACAGGATTAGATGCATAGTCATCAGCAGCTGCTAAAGCTTCCTGGGCTGCTTGTAGTGCCTCACTCCTAGCGGTCTCAGCGCTTCCAACGGCTGCATTTAGCTCACCTGTTGCAGCTTCGATCTCAGCTGTGGTTGCATCCGGATTGTTGAGGAGATTTTGCAAATCTCTAGTAGCGCCAATCACTGTTGGCTCGTTGCTTACGTCAGATTCATTTGCATCACTTATAGCCTGCTGAGCAACTGTGACTGCTTGATTTCTCGCACTTTCTGCATCTGTTATTTCTTCGTCCAACGTTGAAGTGGCTTCAATAATACCGGCTGTTGTGGCTGTAGCTGGGTCATCAAGCATGGCCTGTAAGGCATTTTTGGCCTCTACTACTGTCTGCTCGTTATCAACGGGACTGGCGTTAGCTTGGGAAATCTTGTTGTTTGCGTCACCCACTGCAGCATTGCGGTCGGCTTGAGCCTGTTGCTGAGCCAGCTTAAGGTTGTTTGTTGCCGATGATATGTCGACAGTAAGGGCACCGGCTTGGTTGTTGGCAGCGTCTGACATTACCTCTTCAAGGGCAGCGATAGCGGCTGTTACAGGTGCCTCGCCGGCAACATCAGAGCTCTCTGCAGCAGCAATTGCGTTAGACGCAGCTGTATTGGCATTGCCGCGCGATGTCTTTGCGGCATCAACAACTGTGCTATAGGCAGCAGTGATCGCCTCCAGCTGCGTTGCTGTTGTATTGTTGTTGGCTATGGCAGCTTCCAATTGTTGTGTCAAAGCCGGTATACCTGGTTCGTTAGATACCGGGCTGGAGCCGTCGATTGCTGCTCTGGCATCTGCAAGTGCGTCATTTCTTGCACCGCGCGCTTCTTCTATAGCTGTTGATAATGCATTAGAAGCCGAAATGATATCCGCCGTAAGAGCATCCGAGCTATCATTATCAGCCTGAGCAATGGCATCTTCCAAAGCCTCCAAGGCTTCTCTGACATTAAGATCGGTGCTTACACCAACTTCAGTAGTTGCAGTGTTGATCAAGTCTTGTGCGTCAGACTTCGCATCATTACGGTCTGCTTTTGCACTGTCTAAGGCAGCTTGTAAGTCGCCTGTTGCAGCTTCAATATCTTCGGTTGTAGCAGATGTATCGTTAAGCAATGCTTGAAGTGCTTCTCTCGCTTCAGTAACATCTGATTCGTTTGTTACCGGAGCTGTCTTAGTTAACAGCTCAGCCGCAGCTTCTCTGACGGCTGTATGATCATTAGGAGATGCATCGGTAGCATCGAGAAGAGCTTTCGTGCTGGCTAAGATGTTTGCAGTAAGTGCCGTGGCAATATCGGTCTCAGCCGCATCCATAACGCTATTAAGATCGGCTATAGCAGCGGTAACATCATTTGTTCCTGTTGCGGCTTTAGCTATAGCGGCTTCCGCAGCTTCAACAGCATCATCACGAGATGCTTTTGCCGAAGCGGTAGCAGCTATAAGTGCATCTGTTGAAGTGCGTATTTGCGCCGGTGTAGCACTGTTGTTGCCAAGTACTGTTGTCAAATTATCACGAGCAGTCACTACATTTGGCTCGTAGGTGACCGGAGTGGTTGCCGACTGGGCCATTGCATCAGCAGCGGCACTACGCGCATCTGTTTGCTCACCCTCCACCTGTGCGACCATATTGTTAAGCGCGGTAGTGGCATCTATGATCTTTTGTGTTGAGGAACTTGCATTGTCCGCAGCTGCAGCATCTTGCAGTTGCTGCAAGCTGTTAACGGCAGCAATCACACGCGGATCGCTACTTGCCAGCGAAATACCCGCATCACTCTTGGCGGATTCGGCTGCAGAATTGGCATCGTCACGCAAAGGTTTTGCTGCTGCGACGGCTTCGGTAAGTGCTTGAGTCGCCTCATTAATTTGCGTGGGGGTTGATGATGAGTCGGCTAATAAACCATTGAGTGCTGTAAGAGCAGCGGCTACACCGGGCTCATGGGTTACCGGAGAAGTATTAGCCGGATCTTTTGCTGTATTCGCGTTTGCTACAGCCTGGGCTCTATCTTGCTCTGCAGTTGTTCGCGCTTGATTGAGCGCGGTAGTCGCAGCAATAATGGCTTCTGTTGTGGCTCCCGGTGTCGCAGTTGCGGCATTTGTGAGTAAGGTCTCCAGTGTCTGCTGAGCACTTACAACATCGGTATTATTTGCAACGCTTGAAGCCTCGGCATTACTAATCGCTGCATTTGCACTGGCCACGGCATTGTTGCGAGCTGTAGTAGCACTGGCAACTGCATTGTTAAGCGCTGTTGTAGCCGCTTGGATTTGTTGTGGAGTAGCCGTATCATCAGCTAAAACTCTTTCGAGAGCATTCACAGCTGTTTGAACCGATGCCTCATTAGCTACCGGCGAGGCTGCGGCAGCTTCAAGAGCGGCATTTGCCGCATTAATAATATCGGGATCGATCACATAGATATAAGTTACTTGCGAGGTTCCAAGTGCGTTAACGCGCATGTCACTGTCGGAAGTACTTGTGTCTATCTCACTAAACTCATAACCCTGAATCGTAGGAGCCATGTTGTTGATATTGGCACCTATCTCTTGCAGGTTAGTTGAGGTTTGCGCAATTGTGTTTCCCTTGTCGTCAAGGTACTGATAGGTAACGCGAGCGGTACCGGCGGAGTAAACAACTCTAAACTCCTGCTCGGCTTGGTCGTCTAAAAGTGATTGATTTTCGGTGGCATCAAACTTGGAGTTAGCTGCAAGTGCCGCCGAAAGCGTAGCATAGCTACCAACCAAGTCACCTGCGCCGTTATAAACCTCTACCACATATGAAGAACCGGGCGCTTCGGCAGCTAAAGCAATGTCGGTGGTGGCAAAGACAATGTTGCTTCCACTGGTGCCGGTATCGGTCTCAAGAGTAACCGCAGGTATCAAAATGCTATTTGATGTACGGGTAAGGTTGGCAGCCTGCGTGTGACCGGTATAAGTGACCAACCAGGTTTGCGGAATGGTGTCAGTTGTTGCACCGGCCGGGTTGGGAGTAAGATCCCACTGGTCGTTAGCTGCCCAGGCCTGTTGCATGGTGGGATAAGTAAGTGCGTTAGGGGCAGTTACAATGTAGTTATATCCGGGCAGAGTTAGTGCCGGATCATCCACATTTGTCATCAATGTGCCGGTCATACCGTTTTCCAGCGGACGATTAGGTGTAGTTGTGGTGTTATAGGTGGCCAAAGTAGTTAGCACGCCATTTTTCAAAGTATTGACTTTGGCTTGTTGGAATGATCTGGCATAAGTTACGGTAAATATCTGCGGTGTAGCATCACTTTGGCTAATGCCGTTAGGCGTGTTGTCAAATGTTCTTACCGCTGCCTGAGCTGCGGATAAAGTGCTGTACTTTGAACCATTAGGTGCAGTTACCGTGTAGTTGTACCCTACGCGTGTAAGCGTTAAGTCAGTTGCAATCCAATTCCTCATAGTGCCGCCCGTGGTACCTGATATAGTATCCACGATCTGGCTGGCAAGGGGATCGGTGTTGTCTGTAATCACACGAGCCTGCTGATAATCTCCTGCGTAATAGATGTTAAATACGTTTTTTGCGGAATCTTTTTGATAGACCAAATCTGCGGCATTATTGCCTGTGCTAAAGGTGCGCACGGCATGATAACCGCTTACATAGTCTACGTAGACAATAGCGGGAAGGTTGCTGTTGAAGGTGTAGTCAAGGGTGCCGGCATTTGCAGCTGCTGAGGCATTTCTGATACCCACGCTGCTGCCCACAGCAGATGTCAGTTTAGTTGAGGGTGCAACTGCCGTAGTAGTGCCATCAAGCAAGTAGTTGATGGTAGCCTCAGGCGCAGCATCGGTGCCGGTAAAGCTTAAAACAGATCCCTTGAAGTTCTGGTGGTTATTACCGTTTGCAGAAATCAACGCTACGTTAAAGTATCCCGATGCCGGAACGGTCAGCGGCAAAGCGTCGCCACCGGTTGATTGCGTGGAGAAGTTCCAAGTGCGTCCGTTGCGGTCGTCTAAACCACCGGTAATATAAGGATTGCCATTATTGTAGTTATATTTAAACGTATACTTAATAGGTAATGACCACGATCTAAGATCAGGTACACTGGTTGTGCCGGAATTGGTGTAAAGACCGGAACGGTTTCCCATGAAGGCGGGATCACCATTGCCGTCCGTCCAACGAAAAGCACCAAATGGCCCGGGCTGTGGGTCACCATAATTATTATTCTGCACAAAGTCAAGGGTTAAAGCATAGGCACCGGTAGTTCCTCTAAAGCCTAGTGCACCACCGCCGCCGCTTGACGCTTTGCTAGCAGCAGCATTGGCATCAGTCGGATAGATATCAATGCCAATGAAGTCACCGCCGTTGGTGGAGTTATTGTTTGTTATCCTGTCGGGTTTGAAATAACCGGTAAGACTCCAGTCGGTATATGCGCTAACGTTTTGAGGCATGTTGACCCAAGTGTACTGATTAGAAGCATCACTGGATAACTGCCAAAAGTTGCCTCCCTCCGGGTCTTGACCATTGCCGGGAGTGCCGGCAAAGTAGGAGGCATTATAGTTAAATGCTCTTTCCGAGTTACTGCTGGTCTCGCTATATGTTGAGATATTACCTTCAATATCTAAAGCATAAGCGACATTGGTCTTAAACCCAAGGCCTGTCCCCATGTAAGATATTGCTCCCATAGGCGTAAAAAGAAGTACAACAGCCAATACAGTTGAAAGTACGGCTGTTGCACTTATCTTCCTGATATTTCTTTTAGATCGACTTTTTTTAGGGAAACTTTTATTCCCCCCCTGTTTGAGATAATGCACTCGGCATCCCTCCCTTGCTTTTATGGCGACAGCAGCAAAAAACTATGCTGCTTAAATTTCTTCAAGCACTTAGTTGTTTTGCCGAGCAGTCTGCCGCCAAATTATTGCTATCGTTCCCTGCTTGGAACATCCCCTGTCCTTGCGCATCCTAGTTATTACAGATTGGCTTAGTTGTATTCAATAATTAACTATTTATGCATTTTTGTTTCTTTCGAAAATCATTTTACATTAATTTGGTCATAAGTAAATACAATTTGTAAATTTTTGTAATTAAGTGATATTATTTCAAGCTCTATTGTCACTTTCACTGTGCATTTGCGCTGCTTAAATGAGCAAAATGTTTTATCATCTTTTGTTGCCATTTATAATACTTTTTAATAGTTTTACCGTTTTTTATCGCAAATTCCACTAGAAAAACGATTTTAAAACTCTAATAAATTTAAGTTTTTACCAATACTAGTAAAACATAAATAATTTGCATCAATATCTGATCGTAATTTGTTCTCACGGGCACATTAATGTGCTTAGCTGTGGTACAATCTCACTCATCCATTCGATTTTTTTATATCACCCAAGTTGATTACACTTGAGACGTGGCTGCGGAGGAAAGTGTGGAGATACCTGACCAGATTGTAAAAGCTTATCGAGAATTGCTAAACAACGAGAAATACAGCAAGATCTCTGTTTCTAGGATATGCGCAAAAGCATCAATTTCTCGTAATACTTTTTACAAATATTACTCAGATAAAAACGAAGTAAGTGCTGCAATTTTTTATGAAGATCTAATTAAGCCTACTGAACTTCTAAAAGCGCACTTTTCCAGTATTGACGACATGGATGGCATGTCATTAATTTTGCTGCGAAACACATACCAAAGAGTCCTGAACGACAGGAATGCTTATGAGAATCTTCTTGGGGGCATGGGCAAGGCAGGGTTCATAAATCTTATGCAAAGCATTTTACTTAAATGGACTTCTTCCTTTGCCGCCGAATATGATTTGTCTAACGAAGAACAAAGCTATGCCGCAAATCTTCTTGCCTCCTCGCAAGTTGTAGTGCTTGTTAATTGGATAGAGAACGACTTTGATGTCGCTCCCGAGCAATTAGCAGAGTTCTGTAACTTCTGGCGTTTTTCAAACTGGCGAACTGTTGCATCAAGATATAACGACAAACAGTCGTAGTGCTGATTACATTTCTAATATAAATGTCACTCCAAAACTTACATTAAGCATACAATCCTTGCAATAACTATACTACAGTGCTATAGTTTGTCCTTGCTCTAGCGTTCTTGTAACAAGTACCATACACACAAGAAGGCCAGAGTGAGTAATTTGGCAAGCGGAGGGGTACATGCACACTATACACACAAAATCTCCTTATTTCAGGCTATTCAAAGACGGCTTCACCTGCATATTCTTGGCACTATTGCTGATTTTTAGCCTGCTGCCGGCTTATTCATATGCGGATCCAAACAAAACCGATGTTGCACAAGAAGCGAAGAGTTCTGCCTTGGAATTAGCTGATCCGGAAGCAAACGACACGCAGGACACAGAGCCTTCCTCTGACATAGGGCTATTTGCTGCCGGCGATCTACAACTGTCAATGCGCTGGCTTGATGCCCCTGCCGGGCAAGAGACCAGTCAGACTTGGTCAAGCCCAACACAAAGTAGGGAAAATCAGATTATTAAGTATTCCCTGGGCATACAGACCAACAATGTTTCCTATGATACAGGGCAACTTGTCATGAAAGTTAAGTTGCCGATTTGGGCAGACAGAAACGGTACAAATATTCTGCCTTCAATGATAGGTATTCCCCAGGCACCTGCTGTAGGCGATGCCTCTATTCCCTTTAACTACACCATAGTAGGCGATGAGTTAGTAATTAGGAATACAGCTCCTCTTGATTCAGCAGGCAATTATTCTATCCAAGTTCAGTACAACCTCAACCCCTGGAATACCATAGACATGAAGAAGTCTACCTTTCAAGTTAGAGCAGAAGTCCCAAGTTCAGGTAGTACTCCGGAAGAATTTGTATCCAATGAGATAGATTTTACGATGAATACTGAGGCAAAGCCAAGCAAATTTGTTAAAAGCGATCCTCAGCCCATGTACTATTGGGATCAAGAGCTCACAGGCGGAAAGCCAATGCCGGCAGACTTTGCCAATTATCGTTGGGTAAGCTGGCGTTTAGCTATGAGCGGAACGTCCAACCAACCTTATCGTGTAGAAATTGAAGACATTGCCAGTCCTGATGGCGAGCTTTTTTCACTGGGCAAAGACACGCGCTATCCACAAAACGCACTAGAGCCTGGAGATTTTAATATAACGGGACCTAACACAATCGTCAGTAACTTCTTCGAAGACCCTAACACGCTAGGTCCGGCGAGTGGAGCAGATCGTTACCTGCGCGTACTTGTGCGCTACCCTCTGGGAAACGATGGCGATCTGCTCACCAATAAAGCCATTGAAAAGGTAGTTGGCAAAGACCTATTGGAAACGTCAACACCGCTGGAGTCTGAGTCCAACTATACCTGGAAGAACTTTCAGCTAAACTTTGATGGCCCTCCAACAAGAATGGTCAAATACTCAGATACCATCGACAGAAATGACCGTGAAGTGTGGTCAAAAATGGTGTTACTGCGCAACGGACTTCCCGTTGACTTATGGTGGGGAATGGTTGGAGACTTTGATCTTTACCCGGGGTTTAATTATCCTGCCGGACAAACTTATAGCGGAGAGATAACCGATGACTTTGCTAACTTTAAGCTTGTTGACGGTACAGCCAATACCTCAAGTGACCCTTGGGTACGCATGACAGAGAATGACTACTACTATGATAGAACCAGGATTACCTTAAACTCCTACACTGTAAACCGCACTACCGGACAACGCGAATATTACCAGCAAGGGCAGTTCGGCCCATTATTAAAAGTCTGGGCGAAAACAACAAATTCTTCTGACTGGGTGGAAGTCGATAGGTTTTATGCAGGTGATGTTGCCTATAGTGACGGAGCCGGAGGCATGAACCTAAACCCAACGCGTGAGGTTGCTTTACCTGTTCGCACTACTGCTGTTAAAACTACTTTTGAAAACGCAGTGGACCATTTAACAGTAAGAATGGATCTATATGGAGCTATTCGAGGCAATAGTTCCTCTGCAACTCTACGTTCGTGGTTTGCCAATCCAGCCAATGACAATCGCCGTTTAAGGCTACAGAACTTTGGCTACTACAAGGTGACCAATCAAGACGGCAGCTCTTATACAACACCACCCACTTCGTACACTTTCTCAGATTCACAAGGCAACAACAGAGATATCGAAGCTGAAGATCGTGCCAATCACGGCTCTTTGCTCAATCGAGCCACCGCTCAAATTGAAATACTAGACATGGTTGGCAGGAGTGACAGTGTCAAACTGGCATCCAGCCCAATAAACGATGTCACTAATCGTATGGTAGACGTTCAGTTTTGGCTTAATAACATCGAGGCGTTCCAAGGCATTACTGATGGCGAATTTGATGAACTTCTAGCCGCCGGCTGGCAACCACCTTCGCGAGACGAAGCAATATTTTACGACTTGCTTCCACTGGGTACTTTCTATAATGCAACAAAGACAAAAGCCGTATACGACATAAAGGGCAGTCCTTCGACATCTAGTATGGAAGTAGAAACCGTAAACAACTTCCGTGGAACCGGACGACAACTTGTCATTTTAAAGGTCAAGGCAAACACTGCCGGACAAAACTATGTAAATACCGGAGATGTAATGCGTCCGGTAAATAATTCCGATGGTACGGTATCGATTGGTCCGTCAACATGGAATCAACGAGGGGCAAGCGGCTATAGCGTAATGTTTACAGCTTCTATCCCTTGGGACAACGTGCCCTATGCAAGAAATAGCGTAAACAATGCCGCATATCAGGTTCCTGAGAATAAGCCACTTTTAGGAAATGGTGTACCTGATGACGGACGCGGCAACACAGTTATGGGCTCAGACGGGCGTCCCGCTTTTTATGATCTTAGAGGTAACGGTGTTACAAATGTTAATGACACGCAGTACATGAACTTGCTTACACCTATTAACGTCGCAGTTTCAACAGGTGCGGGTCTAAGCAAGTTGGTTCGTGCAGACTCCGCTGAGGGATTAGATCCTTTCAACACCACGACAAAGGTGGAGCTTGGAGAGGGATACACCTATCAACTACGTGTAGGAGCCGCAGAAAATACACAAATGCGCGATGTTGTGCTCTTTGATATCTTAGAAAACGCTGCCACTGCCGGAGAAACTGCTTGGAAAGGTACTTTTGACAGCATCAACTTGAATTATGCTCAACAAACCGGTGTTAATCCGATTGTTTATTACTCCACTACATCCGGGTTAACTACAACCGGACTTTCACCCTCAAGCCTGTCAGATACAAGTGTCTGGTCAACTACTATGCCCACTGATAAAAGCACTATTACAGCCATTGCCGTAGACCTTCGCAAAGCTACCAATGGAAGTGATTTTGTCTTTCCATCGCAAGGGGGCACCCAAGTATTGGTGCACATGATTGCGCCAACAACGCGACAAACAGCGTTTAACGCCTATAACCAGGCGAGTTACTACTCCACAACCGTACCAAATGTAGGCGACCCAAGCAGTGCGCTTCAGACAACCACACGTACGGCTGTGCGTATTCCGCTGTTAACAAAAAGTTCCAATCCGGCCGGAGGTAGCAACTCCGACAATGCTACAACTGTTACATCAGGACAACAGATAACGTATACCCTCACATATAACACCGGCCTGATTGGCTCGGATGCATTGATAGTTTTCGACATCGTGCCAGTTGGTCTAACTTTGGTTCCGGGAAGTATTCGCTTTACCTCACCCAATTCTACAACAGCCCAAACGATACCCAATACTGCTTACAACTCAAGTAACAGGACTATCACATGGCCAAGTTATACTCAAACGGCGCGAGGGGCAGCAACTTTTTCTTTTACCGTCACAGTCGATGCTTTGCCAAATGGCAGCAATGGAGTCGACTACCGGCTTTATCAAAATCAAGCTACGGCAAAACGGGGTACAGATCGATCCGAGATTTCTGAAACAGTTACTCACCAACAACTGAATCGTTGGGCAACCATCACAAAAACTGCTTCTCTGATTGAAGGCGTTACATCTACCAGTCCGGACGCGGCATCCGGCGGAACCTCGCTCGCCCAAAATCCGGGCAGCGTTGATTCTCCGGTGCGGACTGCTCTTGGACAAGTCGTGGAGTATTACATGACCGTAAGCAACTCCGGCGCTAACCAACTTAGCGGCATAATCGATATCAGCGATGTTGTTCCTGCAAATACCACATATATTCCGGGATCTGCACGCATTGTCTTTGAGGGAGGCGTATCTCCATCACAAGCGACAAGCACTATTAATGATTCGAGCACTACGCTTTCTTGGTCTTTGAACCAAATGTCTCACGGAGAAGTGGCACATATTCGTTTTAGAGTCGCGGCTCCTACCACGGCGTTTCAAGCTGGAGAAACCGCCACCAAGGCACAGTTGGTTTTCTCAAATTCGGCGCAGCTGTCGGATCGGGCCAAAAATGATACCGCACAATCTCCCACTACTTATCACGTTGTAGGAGAAACAAAAGTTGTGGTAAAGAAGACCTGGGTTGACGATGCTCCGGGAGACATTCAACGCCCGGACGGCATTTTAGTGCAGCTGTTTGCAAACAATACTGTCTATGGAGGGCCTGTGCGTGTAACGTCTGCTGACAACTGGCAACGCCTTTGGAGCGGCCTCCCCCGCTGGAACGAGGACGGAACAGAAATCATATACACCGCTGCCGAGGTTGGCGATCCCGGAGATTTTCAAACCTCCTATAGTAATGATACTTTCTCTATAACCAACCACTATTCTCCGGGCTGGACAAGCAGAACTATTGTGAAAGCTTGGGAAGATGACAATAATGCTGACGGAAAACGTCCCTCCTCAATACAAGTACAACTGCTTGCAGATGGAGTAAACTATCGCGACCCTGCAGTGTTGAATGCTGAGAATAATTGGCAATATGTTTTTAATGATCTTCCGGTAACCCGAAATGATGTGCCTATAGTTTACACATACAAAGAGTTTACCTCTATACCTAGTTATAAAACGAGCTATAACGAGGAGCTTGGAATTATTACGAATACGTTAGTGAAGGATCCGCCTGTCGTGGATCCGCCGATTGTTGAT